>JAFDJC010000092.1 GCA_019307665.1 Deltaproteobacteria bacterium
TATCCTTGGAAATTTTTATGCCGCGACAAAAGACCACGGCAAGGCTGAAGATGCATATCTTAAGGGAATTGAAATCGACCCGACAAATATAAGGTCATATATCACAACAGCAAACTTCTATTATTTAACAAGGCATAATGAAAAAGCTCTTTCTATTTATAAAAAAGCGCTCGAAGTTCAACCTGAAGATATACGCCTGATAGAAAATATAGCCGTATTTCACTTAAAGAATAAAAATCATAATGAAGCGGAAAAATATATCAGTAAAATACTCGAGAAGAGACCTAAGTATTTTCCAGCACGAATGCTTGAGGGAAGACTGGCATTGCTTCAGAAAAATCCTGACAAAGCTGCTGACATTTTCACCCAACTTGCAAGCGAGGAACCAAAATCTTCAACTGCACAATATTTCAGGGGAATAGCCTGTTTTGCAAAAGGTGAAGTTAATAATGCAAAATCATCCCTTACCAAGGCTATTGAACTCAATCCAAACCTTATTAAGGCTAGACTCCTCCTTGCCGACATTTACATGAATGAACAAAAATATGATCTTGCTCGAAAAGAAGCAAATGAAATTCTGGAAATCAATCCCGGCGATTACAAGGCAATACTCATTGCCGGTAAAGCCGACACGTATAGTGGGAATGTCAAAGAGGCAAAAAGAGCATTTGAATCACTAATCGCACTTGAGCCTGACAACCCTACAGGTTATTATCGTCTTGGAATTCTTCAGGCCGCTCAAAAAAAATACAGCCGGGCTATGACAAATTTTCAAAAAGCACTTTCGATCAATCCGTCGCTCATAGATGTATTCGGTCGTGTCATATCACTTCATATTGCAAAAAAGGAATTTGATAAAGCGCTGTCAAAATGTGACGCGCAAATGGAAATAACCGAAAAGTCACCACAGGTTTCCGCCATCATTCAATATTTAAAAGGCAATGTGTATCTTGCAAAAAACAGCAGCCATGAAGCTGAAAAATCGTTTAACAATGCCCTGAAGTTTAATTCTGATTTTCTCAGACCTTACTATTCTCTGGCAAAAATATATTTAAAAGGCGGGAAAGAAGAAAAGGCTATTGCCCAGTATAAAATGCTCATCGATAAACAGCCCGGGCAGGCTTTACCACACATGATGCTTGGCACCATTTATGAGATGCAGAAACAATTTGACCTTGCGGAAGAACACTACCTGGAAGCTTTAAAAATTAAACCGGGATTTGCTGCTGCTGAAAATAATCTCGCCTATCTTCTTGCTTCCCAGAACAAGGACATTGATGTCGCCCTCGGGTATGCCCAGAGTGCCAAAGAAAAACTTCCTGATGATCCCGGAGTAATGGACACTATAGGATTGATATACTATAAAAAGCAAATGTATGACAGAGCACTTCGTGAGCTTACAGGGAGCTTGGAAAAACTACCTGAAAATGCAACAGTACACTTTCATCTTGGACTGACTTACCACAAAAAAGGTAATAAAGATCTTGCTGAAAAGGAACTAAAAAAAGCTCTTAAGCTGGATAACAACTTCAATGGTTCAGATGAAGCAAAAAAGATTTTAGCAAGCCTGCGCCCTGAAGAATAATGAAATACCTTTCATTAAAAATACTTGTTTTGTGCATTCTGGCGCCGTCGGTTCTTTATATATTATCAGTACTGCTAATTGAGAACCGTCTCCACAGTCTTTATACTGATGAACTGGAGGGTTACTATACCGGTGATACACAAGCTCTTCTTTCCGGAAATGACAGGTTGAAAAATACACAGACAAAAAACCTTGAATTTATAGGTCCTTTTTAGTTTTATTATGCCGAACATATTGATTTTTAAGGGTTAGATTATGCCAACCTTTCGCTACAGAGCCGCTACTCTTAACGGTAGAGTCATAGAAAAAACAGTTATTGCTGATTCCAAAGCCTCCTTAAAAGACCAGCTGGAAAAAAAAGGCGATTTTGTTTTGAATATTAAGCAAGCGAAAAAAGGTACGATATTCCCAATAGAATTTCGGAAACAAAAACGTTTCAAAGAAAAAGACTTTTTCTCCTTTAACCAGGAGTTTTCTGTTTTAATTGAATCCGGGTTCTCTGTTGTTTCCGCGCTTAATGCAATTATTGAAAAAGATGTTCAGTCAGAGCTAAATGATATTTTAAGTGAAATTAGGGAGGATATTTCCAGCGGAGACTCTCTGTCAGAAGCCTTTGGCAAATACTCGCATCTTTTCTCCAACCTGTATTCAGCTTCTCTAAAAGCTGGTGAGAAAAGCGGGAACATCCCATCTGCATTATTACGATATATTGAATATATGAAAAAAGTTGCCGAGATTAAAAAAAAAGTTGTATCCGCCTCTGTATATCCGATTATCCTTACGGCTGTTTCAATTTTTGTGCTCTTTTTTCTGGTAATTTATGTGGTGCCTGCTATTTCAGGATCCTTTTTTGAATCCGGTACGAAGCTTCCCTGGATAACAAATATCTTAGTAACTGCCAGCAATGCGATAAGGTCTAATTTTGGATATTTTTTTGCTGTTATTTGTTTAGCTTCAGTTATTTTTTTCTACTTCAGTAAAAAAGATTATGTAAAAATAAAAATAGATATGCTCAAACTCAAAACCCCCTTTTTAGGTGAACTATATACTCAATATATGACATCGAGACTATCCAGAACAATGGCGACTTTATTAAACAGCGGCACCTCACTTCCGGATTCGATCAGCATATCATGTGACACAGTCAACAACATACTGATCAGACAAAGGCTTATAGAAGTAAAAAAAATGATCGAGCAAGGTGAAGGTTTTGCGGAATCGCTCAGGCTTACAAAGGTATTCCCGCGTCTTGCCATTAAAATGATTTCAGCAGGCGAAAGCGGCGGCGCGCTTGAACGTGTTTTAAATAATATTGCTGATTTTTACGACAACAATGTGGAAGAAAAACTAACGGTCCTGACATCGGCCATTGAACCGGCACTTATGGTAATAATGGGGCTCCTGATCGGATTGATAGTGCTTGCCATGTATTTGCCGATCTTTCAGCTTGCCGGCACGATAGGGTAAACAGGTACTCTACAGGTACTCTAAATAAAAACAGCAGGAGTAGCCATACAATGACTGTAATAAATGTTTTTAAAAAATTAAAATTTGGCGACTGGGCAATCAAACTCGGATTAATGACACGGGATCAGGTAGAATTCGCAATGTCCAAAAAAAATATTTCAAACCAAATGTTGGGACACCTGTGTATTGAAGAGGGTTTCATCGAGCATGAACAACTGGCTCAAATAATAGCGGCGCAGTTTTCTTTTCCATATGTCGAGCTAAAAGGTATCGATGATCCGGAACTATTAAAGCTGGTTCATATAGACCTGATGGTAAAATATATCTTTGTTCCCTATAAAAGAAAGGGCAATGAACTGATCATTGCAATAACAGAACCCATGAGCTGTTTTAAAGTCATTGATGAACTTGAAATGCTTACTGATATGAATATATCGGTAGTTGTAACCAGCGAAAAGAAAGTTCTTGAACTTCTAAAAAAAATGGAGGCCTCCCGCAGTGCGCTGGATGATATTTCCGATGATATGCGGCTTTCTATTGTCAGGGAAACAGACAAGGGAGAAGATATCCTGAGCCATGAAAAAGTCTCTGCTGAGGAAAGTCCGGTAGTTAAGCTGGTAGACTCAACAATACTTGATGCTATTAACAAACAGGCCAGTGATATACATTTCGAAACTTCTGAAAGAGGAATGATCATCAGGTATAGAATTGACGGCATGCTTCACCAGGCAACCGACCCTCTTAGTGTGCAATACCAGAGTCCCGTTATTTCAAGAATTAAAGTGATGTCTGAGCTTGATATTTCGGAAAAGCGGATCCCCCAGGATGGAAGATTTAAATTAAAGGTAAGAGACAGGCATATCGATTTTCGCATATCAATCCTTCCGACAGTTTTTGGAGAGGATGCGGTTATCAGGATACTGGACCGTGAAACCATGATGCCTGACGCCTCCAAATTCAACCTTGATAACATCGGCTTACCGGCAGGAGATCTAACCAGCATAAGACGGATGATTCATTCTCCCTATGGTATGTTTCTCATGACGGGTCCCACGGGCAGTGGAAAGACAACTACACTTTATATGGCAATGGCAGAAGTAAACAGCAAGGATATAAAGATCATTACAATTGAAGACCCGGTCGAATATCAAGTTGACGGAATTGCTCAAATTCAGGTTAACGAGAAAACCGGACTTACATTTGCCAGGGGGCTTCGTTCGATACTCAGGCATGATCCTGATAAGATACTTGTGGGGGAAATTCGCGATACTGAAACTGCTCAGATAGCCTTGCAATCCGCTTTGACTGGTCATCTTGTGTTTACAACAGTACATGCTAACAACTCATTCGAAGTTATCAACCGGTTTATTCACATGGGGATTGAACCGTATCAGTTAATGTCGGCATTAAATTGTATCGTTGCACAGAGGCTGATTCGGACCCTTTGTCAGTGCAAAACTAAAGTGAAACTCTCAGAAAATATATTGGAAGCTTCAGGTCTGGATCCTAAATCATGTGACGGCAAATCTTTTTACAATGCAAAGGGCTGCCCTAACTGCAAAGGGACAGGCTATAAAGGAAGAAGCGCCATCATTGAACTTATTGAGTTGGATGACGACTTTAAAACTCTTTTTATTAACAGATCGCCTGTATCGGTTATTAAAAAAAAGTCATTGGAGTCAGGAACGGTCTTTCTCAGGCAGGCTGCATTGAAAGAAGTTTTCAGTGGCAATACAACTCTTGCCGAAGCAAACCGGGTAACATTTATTGAACCAAGCAGATGAGGGAAACCCATGGAAAACGTACATGGCACGCATATTGCATTAAATAGTTTTATCTTTTTGATAAAAATCAGTACATTATGGCTTGCGCCTTTTGCAAAATGAGTGATAATATGGTTTTTATACAAAATACGCATGTGAAATCCAATGGGACGGCTGTATGCTGAAATATACATTTCAAAAAATATTCACCGGCATAGAAATAAGTGAAACTTCTATTAACGTTGCCCAGATAGAAAAAGAAGGGGCCGGATGGCGGCTTGTGCACAGCAAAACAGTTCCCTTTCCTGAAAATACCCTTAAGCTTTCATACAAGAAAAATAATATCGCTGATTCAGATCGATTTCGTAAAACCATAGGAGAAGCACTGCAAGATAGTATAGGAAAAGTGTCGAGCATCGGCTTATCAATACCGAACGATATTGTAAAAATTTCTATCAAGAAATATGAAGAACTTCCCGATTCAGAGTCGGAAACTGAAAAAATGATCGCCTGGAGCATTGAAAAGTTACTTCGCTTTCCTGAAAAAAGTACTAAAATCACCTATGAGATGATCGAGCAAAATGCTCAAAATGAGAAGTGGCTGCTAATCGCCATAGGGATCAGAGACGTCATAAAAGAATATGAATTAAACCTCAAGGAGTTGAAAATTTTTCCAAAAGTCATTCGTCCGTCTGGAATCAATCAGTTCAATTTTTTCAGCAGAGCTTTACCGGAAAAAGGTATAAACGCTTTCATTGGACTTTATGAAAATTATTTTACTTTTCTTGTTTTTGAAGATGACAAACTGATATTTTTCCATGGCGTAAAAAAGGGGTTTTCAAATCTCCATTTTTTTCAGGACGTCGATATGACGATGCAGCATTTTCTGAATGCTTACCCAGACAAAGAGGTAGAAAAATTGTATATCGGCAGTCAGGTTGCATTCCACAAGGAACTAGAAGAAGTGTTTCGAAACTTAAGTGATATGGATATTATTATCATGGATGAGAGCGACTTAATAGAAACAAATTCAAACACAAAAGATAAGAGCCAAAGGGAGCAAATTTCCTACTTTGTTTCGGCAATTGGTGCGGCGCAAAGCCTTTTACAATAAAAATGGAAAAATCAATTGGAACCGATCAGAATAAATATTGCAACATTTGAGTATATCGACAAAAAACTTGTCTTTATAATGGCAGTTGTTGCAACTGCGCTTATCGTCATATCTGCAGTGAATATAAACCTGTTTTTTAAATATAGAGGTAGAATTTCAGAATACGGTAATAAAGCCTTGCGTATCGAAAAAGTTTTTGCTGAAAAAAATATGCTTGAGAGTCGTAGAATAGAAGAAATCGGAACTGAAAGATCAGAAAAAATACTTCAACGTGCAATTGCAGCGAACCGATTGATAGTAAAAGACATTTTCCCATGGAGCCGTTTCTTTGAAATAATCGAAACAAAAGTACCAAATGGAATCGTTATCCACAGCATTCTTCCTTCTGATGACCACAGAAGCCTTATTCTTGAAGGAAAAGCAACATCAGAACGGAAGATTACTTTTTTTCTAAAACGGCTTAAAGAGTGGGATTTTTTAAATAACAGTATACTAACTGAGTTCAGTATGGAAACTAATGCTAACGACAGGTTTAATAAAAAAGGGTCAGCTATCAGTTTCAGCATAAAAAATGATTTACTTATAGAGAATCTGTTTAAGCAGAAGCAATATAGAGAAACCATTAAGTCGATTATGGTTCAGACTGAAAAGAAAAAATGATAACATCAAAAGTTACATTTTATCGGGTATAATGGATTTATTTTTACTTAAAAAATACATTTTGAAATATAAAATCTTTTGGAGCGCCTGTGGGATAATACTTGTCGCCAATCTTGTATTTTATGCCTCTATTATCAACCGACAAAAAACAATGATCACCAGCCTTCAAGAAAGATACTCAAACACCCGGCAACTGGGATTACCTGGATCAAGCCCCAAAAACCCTTTTCTTCAATACAAAATGGCTGAGCAGTCATGGCAAAAATTTATTGAAAAACTCCCTCAAGTCACCACGGTAACTTTTAGAATAAAAGAATTAATAAATGTAATAAATACATGCGGATCATCAGACAAATAATTAATCTTCAGACATGAAAAAGTGGATTTGCTTGAGTTATGGAAATACTCAACAGAGATTTCCGTAACCGACAGATATGAAAATGTCAGGCAATTACTGGCTGACATCCAAAACTCACCGGGTCTTTTCTGTATTGATAAATTGTCTATGAAACGCGCCGAACAGGAAGGAAGCGTTAATTTGAAGCTCAATATTGCGACGTACTGCAGGTTGTAATTATGGCATCTCCTATAAAGAATAACAAACAGAAAATACTTGCTGTGTTTCTTGTTGTTTTAGCTGTTTCAATTGGATACAGAATAATGCATCCATTCAAGCAACAAAAAGTAAACACCCTGACGTTTACGGGTAATAAACATATCAAAAGAATCATAAAGACCGCTGACGGAACCGCCAACAACTATACTGGAGGGCCTGAAACTATCATGTTAAACCTCTTTGAAAACCCGCCCCATCATTCAGGAAAAATAGTGAAAAACATATTTTCTTCGCAGGCATCGATTTCTACCACCAAGCATATTGCAAATAAACTTAATACTGAAATCAAACAATCATCTGAAATTGCAGAAAGTGTAATAGACACTCCGGAAAAGACCGGTTCTGAATTTATTAATTTTAAGGTTTTTGGCATGTATGAAGCAACAAACGATAAAGTTGTATTTATAGAAAGAGGGAAAGATATTCTCGCATTAAGAGAAGGCGATATGATAGACGGAAAATTTCTAGTCCTGCAAATCAGCAGTCAAAGGATTACATTAAAATCGAAACTTGTTGATAAACCTTTTTTTATTGATATGAATGGACTAGAAAACAATTAAACGGTTTTATAAAAACTGGCAGGAGAGAGTATGGGCCGGAATATGTTAATAAAAAAATTATTGCTTTTAGCTTTCATGATCATGACTATAACATTTTTGTCAGCAGGTTGTGTCACGAACCAAGAATATATCAAAGAAGGTAACAAGTATACAAAATCAGGAAATTGGGATGAAGCTGTAACGTATTACCAGGAACTCCATGATAAATATCCTGATGATAAGGAGATAAAACTTGTACTTGCAAGGTCAAAAATCGAAGCATCAATAGCATACCTCGCCAGCGGAAAAGCCTTGCTGGAAAAGAATCTCTTTGATCAAGCTGTATCAGAATTTCAACAGAGTTATAAGTTTAATCCCTCCAACAGATTAACCCTTGTCCTCATTAAAAGGGCCAAAAAAGAAAAACAAGTTTTAAGTCTAATTAAAAAAGGAGAAAACCTAATTGAAACCGGAGATATTCCGGGAGCAAAAAATGCTTTTCAAAAAGCAGCGAAACTAGACCCCAAAAATAATCGGGCACAAAAATATCTGGCCGGTTTAAGCGCAAAAGAAAAACAACTATCTTTATCCAGCCTAAAAATACCTTCAAAAAAACCGGTTTCCTTTAAATTCAAAAACACGTCTATTATTAATGTGTTTGAAGTACTTTCAAAACTTTCCGGAATTAATTTTATTTTTGACAAAGAAATGGTGAACAGCAAGGTTACGATGTTTATGACAGATGTATCTTTAAATCGATTTATAAATGTATTACTAAAAACCAACAATCTTGCCGCAAAGTTGATTAATGACAATACCATGTTGATATATCCGAATACGCCGGCAAAGAAAAAAGAATACGAAGATTTAAAAATTCGGACATTCTACCTTGCCAATCTGGATGCCCAAAAAGCAGTCAGCCTATTAACCAAAATACTCAAAAGCAGAAATATTATTGCAAATAAAGAATTGAATGCCATAGTTATTAGGGGACAAAAAGAAGAAATAGAAATCGCATCAAAAATCATTGAGGCAAATGATCGTCCTCCGGCTGAAGTACTCCTTAACGTAGAAATACTTGAAGTCAGCCGCACAAAGGAAAAACAGCTAGGCCTGGAGCTAGACCCTGCATCAGTCTCCATCGGCGTAGGCGAAGCAAGTGATAAAATTGATGACGATGCCGGCATTATTAATACAGCCTCGTCATATGCACTTCAGGAACTTTCCGACAAGGAAATCATGCTTTCCATTCCAACCGCCACACTACACCTTTTAAAGCAGGACGGAGATACAAGAATACTTGCGAATCCGCAAATTCGTGTAAAAAATAATGAAAAAGCTTCAATCCATATCGGTGAACGCATACCTATAAGAACAAACAGGCGTGTTGATACAAACGGCGATATCACCTATGATTACCAGTATCAGGATGTTGGCGTCAAACTTGATGCAGTTCCGTCAATCAATATGAACGGTGAAATCTCACTCAAAATAAACCTGGAAATAAGTGCGCTCGGCCCTAATGTCGGTACGGCTGATGATCCACAATATGCGATCAAGGCACGAACTGCAAAAAGTGTTCTCACAGTCCGTGATGGAGAACCTATTATAATCGGTGGCCTGATTAGAGATGATGAACTAGAAACTTTAAGAAAAATACCTTATTTAAGCGAAATACCCGGCATCGGCCGATTGTTTACAAATGAAGGCAGAAATGACACTCAAACAGATATCCTGATGTCGATAACACCAATACTTTTGCAGGAGCAGAAAATTCCCGGTAAAGACATCACAGAGATGTGGTCAGGTAATGAAGGCAGTTTCTCACTTCAAGAACCGTTTAGAACCTCTGGTGACAACGGAGAGTGGTTTTTGGAAACGCCCGAAGAAATAATTAAAGAAAAAAAGGAAAAACCTACTGAAACAAAACAGACCGAAAAAAAAATCAATAGCATCGAACCCGATCAACCTGAAAAAACCAATCAGTCTAAAAAAAATACTGCAAAGGCTCCTATAAAGTGGCAGGGCTCAACTCCATTCAGTATACACGTCAATTCATTCCCAACCATAGAAGAAGCCGAAAACCGCATTAAGGAATTGACGGGTCTTGGGTATGAATATTTTATGGTGCATGTCGATGTGCCTGACAAAGGTTCCTACTACCGTATTTTTACCGGCAGGTTCAAAAATTATTCGTCGGCACAGGCAACCTGTAATGAATACAAAAGTCGAAAAGAGTTTGCAGATGATATCCATCCGGTTACACGAAAATGGGCTTTCACTGGTTTAAAGGAATAAAACTGTGAAAAAATATACCCAATGCCCCTCGGGTGTGACGCTCATTGAACTCATAACAGCCATGGCGATCCTTTCGATTCTGGCTATTGGTATTCTTCCATTATCAAAAATGACTTACAAGCGCACAAAAGAAATAGAGCTCAGACATAACCTGAGAGTGATCAGAAATGCTCTTGACAAGTACAAACAACTGGCTGATGAAAAAAAAATTATTGTTTCGGCAGCGTCAAGCGGCTACCCGGAAAGCATTGAGCTGCTTGTTGAAGGGGTGGAGATAAAATCAGGAGCGAAACCGGAAAGGATAAAATTCCTTAGGCGGATACCGAAAGATCCGATGACCCAAGAAGGTGAATGGGGCCTGAGATCATATTTTGATGAGTCCGACAGTGAAACATGGGGCGGTCAGGATGTTTATGATATTTACACTCAGAGTGAAAGTCAAGCCATTGACGAAACTTACTATAAAGACTGGTGAAAAGCAGGATAGTGTTCTAATGAGGCAAAAAGGATACACACTCATAGAAATGATGATTGTGCTCTCAATCATGGGAATACTCGCAAGCATGGCTATGCCTAATATGCAGCGTTCCATGGTAAGAGCAAGAGAAACATCGCTTAGAAATACGCTTTTTGTTTTTAGGGATGTAATAGATCAGTATTATGCCGACCATGGCCAATATCCGGATAGTGTAGAAGAGCTTGCTGAAATGCACTATATTCGAAGTGTACCTAAAGACCCTTTTACCGGGTCGGAAACAACATGGATCATCATACCTCCTGATGAAGAAGATGCCGGGAATGTTTATGATGTCCATAGCGGCAGCAATCTGGTCAGCTTGGGCAGGACGCCTTATAATGAATGGTAAGGGTTTTACCTATATGAGTGTCCTTCTTCTTA
>JAFDJC010000093.1 GCA_019307665.1 Deltaproteobacteria bacterium
GGATGATTGGTCATTAACCGGTCAATATCCGGAAACTTAAATTTGCCTGTATCGGTCTGAAACCCTTTGTTCCATGGCTCAGGCACATCAGCGGATGCTTCAACGTATCCATTTTTTTCAAGAGCGTTCCATTTTTCACCCAGTGTTTCTTTTATGCATGCTTTATAATTATCCCATTGAAAAGCAGCACCGATACTTCCTCCCATTTTCTTGGCTATGGAAATAATCACATCACCTGTGTGCTTTGTATTAAACAGGGGTTCTATAACCGGTTTTGAAAGGCCAATAATCGGTTTTGCCAATCCTGCCGTAACCGGCACATCCTCAAAACGCTCAAGCCATACATGGTTCGGGAGTACAAGGTCAGCCATTTCAGTTGTGTCGTCCATGTATGAAGAAAAGCTGACTTTGAAAGGTATCTTTTCAAAGGCTTTTTTAACAGCTTCTGTATTGTGCATGGAATGGCAGGGATTAGTTCCGGATATGAACAGCGCTTTTAGTTCGTCTTTCCCTGACAGAACAGCTTCTGAAAGACGGTTCGGGAGATATGCTGCGTCGGGATATTGCCCTGTTCCTGCTCCATCAATGCGACTTTTGGCAAGACCGTTTGCAGCTGTGCTGTCTATTTGTATTTCCGGCCAGGATATATAATCAGGTTTGTGAACGGCCCACACGCCGCCTTTTTGATTGATATTGCCTGCAAGGGCATTTAAAGCGTGTACCGCCGTTGATTCTGCCATACTTACAGGTGTATCGCCTTTTCCTCGACCGCATATGGCTATCGGCTTTGTGGAACGGGCAAATTCACGGCCTATTGATTTAATTGTTTCCGGGTCCACACCTGTAATCGTTGCTACCTGGTCAGGGTGAAAGTCTTTAAGAATTTTTTCTTTCCAAACCTCGAAGCCTGAAGAGTAGTAGTTGATAAAGTTAGGATTATAAAGATATTCGCGGAGAATTACGTTTGCAAATCCAAGGGCTAAAAATGCTTCCGCACCTGGTTTTATTGGAATCCACTGATCGGCTCCTGCTGCCGTGTTAGATAGCCTTGGTTCTATTTGGACGGTTTTTTTTCTTCGGTTTTTTTTCCAGTCGCTGTTTTCCCTGAACATTCTGACAGGTGATCCCCATCCTTCTATTATGCCGCTTCCAAAACTTAATATATAATCTGCATTTTCAAAGTCGAACCCCGGCACTGCGGATTCACCCTGCATTGTTTTCATCGCCATAGCATATGAGTCTTCTGCGGAAAGCGGCTTTATAAAATTTGGAGATCCGAAGGCTGTAAGGAGACGTTGCATCAGTGCCGGAACTGTTCCCATATCGGTACCTGCCATGCAGGCGAGTGCGTTCGGACTGTTTTCGGTTCTAAGTTTTGAAAGCTTTGCGGCAACCTCTGAAATGGCATCATTCCAGGATATTTCCCGCCATTTTCCGCCATCTTTTTTTAGAGGTGCTTTTATACGGACAGGAGTGTATAGAAGCTGTGGACCGGAAAGACCAAGTGCACACAACCCGCCGTCATTTACAGGGTGTCCTTCCATGCCTTCGATTTTGATAACGCGATTGTCCACCTTGCGCACCGTTATACCGCAACCTCCGGGGCAAAGTGTGCATACCGAGTTTTCGTAAGTTACCGCACCGTCAGGCGGTACGGGTGTCCATGGCCAATTTTGCGTCCAGATGGACGAATCGTCGGTTGACTTCCATGGCAGTGGAGACAGCGCGGTTCCTGCGGCAGCGCCAATTCCAAGTGACAAAAAACTTCTTCTGTCTATTTTCATGGGTTTATTCCCCTTTAAAATATTCGGGCAGTCTACTTATGACATACAAAGCAGCCGTCTTTTTGTGTTGAAACGCTTGTTTTCCTGCCGGTTTCTTTCATGTGGCAATCAGCACAGTCATCCATTTTCATTCGATCCCATGTATTTTTCTTTAAAAAGATCATGTTTTCTATATTTTTTCCCCAGATATCTCTGCTGTAGCCTGTCAGCCTGTTTTCTTCATATGGCTTGAGACTGGTTGATTCGCCGATGTGGCCATGACAGGTAACACAATCCATTTCAGCCATTTGGACGTGTGCTGCATGAGAAAAGAAAACACAGTCGGGCTGTTTTGAGTAGATAAACCAGGGAACTTCTTTGTTTTTTGAAACGTATTCCTCCACGAACACAGCTTCGTCATGACTTTCGCCCTGAACTTCTTCATGACAGTCTATACATTCGGACAAAGTCGGAGCGCCCGAAAATGTCCCGTCTTCTCTGAAGTAATGGCAGCTCTGACACCCGTCATCAATAAGTTCCATATGAAGCGAATGGTTGAAGTTGATCGGCTGTTCTTTTTTGGAATATAGAAGAGACGGATAGATTATCCATCCGACAATAAGGCTTGCAATAAAACCGATAATAAAAAAAAGAACAATAGGTTTTGATTCAGCTGTACCATCAACAGCGGCTTCTTTATTATCTGCGTTTCCCATAGGCGCTCCGTTTTTTAATGCCGGTAAAAAACAGGCATAATAATATTTGATATATCAAAAAAATAGCCCGTAACCTTTCAGTACACAAGGTTACCGGAAAATAGAATATTTATATTTGTCATTGCTGATTGTCAAGAAAAAATAGAATCGATTTCAGGTAATCGGTTACCGAACTTGCATGATATTTTTCGCCAAGGTTATAAAGATAGTAGCTTGGATGCCTGGGGTGACGATTCATGTATTCGTCTGCCGGGATGGCCCTGATTGTCAGACGGTTAAAAAGACTGTTTCTTTGGTCGCTGCTGGAGGAGCGGGGTGTAAACATATTTTTAAAATATTCATCAGCCGGTAAAATAACAGGGCTGTCTGAGTAGTCGAAATCGAGAATTTGGTCATTAACAGACGCTACAACGTGATATCTGAACTTGTTGGGAGGCATGTCTCTTGTGGGAACTATTCTTGTTTTATACAAAGTAATTGACGGCCGATTTATTGACTGATCCAGAATCTGGTTCGGTTCAGGATTAAGTATTTTATAATGATATTTATCAAAGATAAAAATAACCTTTACGTTTTCAAGGTTTTTTCTTTGAACATTAATGGCTTTGAGCAATCTGTATATATTGTCCTGACATTTCAAGCTATTGTACGTTGTACTAAAAAAAAGTTTTCTGAAAATTAAAAAATAGTCCTGCTCTTCCATCTTTTCCATTTTAGGTTGTTCGTCGCCAGGTGTCGGGGCCGCTGCAAAGGATAATGAGTGGGGCAATAAAAATGCTACAAAGAGTAAAGTATATACAAGCGTTTTAATAATTTTCATAAAACATGGTCCGGATAAAGCACCGTTATCCATATCATCTGGATTTTATTGTGTCATTATTTTGCAGTGAATACAAGTCTCAAGCCGATATAAAAGTTCCAGTATGAAGGCAGATGCTTTGTACGGTTTGCTGATCTGCATCTTCTGGCATAACTGCTGAGCCCTCCGCCTCGGCATACTTTTGAAATCCCTGTTTCAGGCCCTCTGGGATCAATGACATAACTTGATGGATATTTGCCGTACCAATCTTCACACCATTCATATACATTTCCGTGCATGTCATGTAAACCTAGTTTGTTAGGCGGAAAACTTTTAACCGGCACCGTTCTGTTGAGGTTTTTGCCTCTGGGATCGCCAGGCAGTGGATGGCTTCCGTTGTAATTGGCCTGGCTTGAATACAGTGAATTTCCAAAATAAAAAAGTGTATCTGTTCCAGCGCGGCAGGCATACTCCCATTCCGCTTCGGTTGGCAGTCTGTAATTGGTTGTGCTTTCCTTCAGGTTAAGTTTTTTTATAAACGCTTGGGCATCGTGCCAGGAAATTCTTTCAACGGGGCATTTGTCCCCGCAATAAGTATATTTCGAGGGGTTGGTGCCCATAATCTGTTTCCACTGTTTCTGTGTCACTTCCGATGTCTGGATAAAAAAGCCCTTGGATAATGTAACTCTATGCTCTGTTTCATCTTTATCTCGGTGATAGTCATTTTCCGGAGAACCCATCAAAAATGGTCCGGGTTTGACATATACAAAGTCCATTTCGATACTGTTTGTAAATTTCTTTTTACCTTCAGAATTTACTTGTTTAGCCGCTTCTGCGGCAGTTATCATGAACAGAATCAGAACAATATATTTTAGGAAATGAGCTTTTCTCATAAAAATCAATAAAGGACGATTTACTTTTCAGGCTTTATTATAATGGTCGCGGCTTTTTTATTGTCAAGATATTTTACTGCAAGCTTTTCGACTTCTTTTTTTGTGATGGATTCATAATCCTTAAGGATACCTCTACTCCATTCAATCTGTTCGGGATGTTTTTTTGAACCCTCGAGTACGCTTTTCAACCAATATCTATTTGACCGCCGCATATCTTTAAGCATTGTCAAGATAGGCTTCAATGCCAGGTTGAGTTCGTTATCCGTAATACCATTTTTTGTAATTTCGAATGTAATATTCTTAATTTCGCTGATTACTTTTTCAGCGTTTTCAGGTTCCACAGTTACAACAGCTTTAAAAACGCCATAACCTTTATAGGCTTTGGAGGGATCGTTATAGGCATAGGGAGAGTAAGTGGCGCCCAGTTTCTCCCGTATCCTTTTTCGCAGCCTTTCTGAAAAGATCTGGCCCAGGAGGGTAAAACGTCTGGTTCTTCGTATGTTCCAGAAATCTTCCGTAGGGTAGGCTACAATAACGGTTCCTTTTTGGATCTTTGTGGGTACAGGGATATCAAGATGTTTTTTATCAGGGAACACCGGTTTTCTTTTTTGCACATCATATCCTTCGGTGTCAGAGGGCGGTATGCCGGCAGAATACATCGCAGCCAATTCAATTATTGTTTCCGGGTCGAAATCACCCACAACAGATATTTCAAACCCTCCTCTGTCTTTTGCACCTTCAATCCAAGATCTTAAATGGCTAAGAGAATTATGTCTGAATTGTTCTATGGGTGGGAGGCCGAAACGAAGATCGCCTCCTGCAAGAAACCGGTCACCTTTCAAAGCCATGGCGCCTTCTATTTTATGAGAGATAGTTTTGTATTTTTGCTCAAATCGTTCCATGGAAAGATTGAATGCATCTTCTCTGAAACCGGTATCCAAGATAAAAGTATAGAGAAGCTGGAAAAGGAGTTGTACTTCGTCTGTTACACTGCTTCCTGAAAATGCGAAATGCTCTTCTTCCACATCAAAATACACGCCTGCATTTTTGCCTGCAAGGGCGGTGTCAAGCTCATCTTTTTTAAGCATTCCTGTGCCGCTTTCATTGATAACTGAACTGCTCAAGTGCCCTATGCCCGGATTTCCAGAGGGCTCACCGGATCTTCCCTTTCCGAAAATACATGATAACAGTACCTGGTTGGCTTTAAAATCCGTCTGTTTTATATTAAGCCTTATTCCGTTTTTAAAATCTATACATGTAATGCCAAGATCGGAAATTTCTTTCCTGTTAACAATCTCTCCTTTTTTTTCCGGATCAGGTAAATATGGAAACTCTTTATTGCTGATGGTTATAGGTTTTGAGACAGATGTCATGCTGCTTTTTTCAATTTCGGCAAGTATCTGCTTTTCGGGATCAGTCGCTATCTTGGCATTTCCTGTTACAAGTATAAGTCTGAAAGACGGCGCCCATTTCTTTTTAAAAATATCATGTACCTGCTTAAGTGTAACTGATGCAATAAAAGGGCTAAAAATATTTTTTTTCTGCTCGGGTGATTGAAACACCCTGTCATTGTTAAGGTGCCATATAATTTTTCCGGCAAGTTTTTGACTTTTTCTTGTTGAAGAACCCTTAACCGCTTTGTCCATACCGGCAAGGTAGTTCTTTTTTACACGTTCGAGTTCTTGTTCAGTAAAGCTAAATTGTATTGCTTTCCGCAAGGCTTGTTCGAGGGCCTGCAAAGTTTCTTTCCAGTTTTCAGGGCGGCATTCAGCAGATATTTCAGCATATTCAATTTCCCGTAGGAAAATTCCTGAAGTTGTCGACGCGCTGGTAAAGGGAGTGTCCGGTAGACCTAATTGCTTATCAAGCCGATTTTGAACAATTCTGTTACCAATGTCTTCTATAAGCCTTTGCCGTGCATACTCATAGGAGTCAGGTTTATCAAAAAACTTTCTAACAACTTCTATGCTTATGGTGGTATTTCCTGCCTCTTTCTCATAGTGATAAAAAGGTTTCAGACCTTGATGGTCAATTTCACCGATTTTTGGAATGGCTCGTGTCTGGGCTCTCGCACTAAGTTTTGAAAATTTTTGAATAATGAGTGATTTTACCTCTTGTGCTTTAAAATCACCTGTTATCACTAGTATCATATTTTCAGGTCTGTACCATGCATCATAAAAACTTTTCAGGAGATTTCTGTCAGTAGTTTTAATAACTTCTTCCGTGCCTATTGGAAGCCGGTAAGGTACTATTGTGTCCGGTATTTCAAACTTCAGCGTTGACTTAAATGTACGGTACGATGCCGAATCACGAGAAAGTTTTTCTGCCAGGATAACTTTGCGTTCGAGGTCGATTTCGGTTTCAAGAAGGAGTGCCCCTTCCGCATAATCTTGGAGCACCAATAGCCCTTTTCGGATATTTTCTTTGTCTCCATCGGGAAGAAGAATGTCGTATACAGTCTCATAGAAACCGGTATGTGCATTGGCATCTGCACCGAAATGCATGCCGATGCTTTGGAAATATTCAACCAGTTCACCGGGCTTAAAATGTTCTGATCCGTTAAAAAGCATATGTTCCAGAAAATGAGCAACTCCTTGTTCGTTTTCCGATTCGTTCATAGATCCGGCAAGAATGTTAAGATGCATGCTGACGCGATTTTTGGGCTCATGATTTTCCATTAATACATATCTTAATCCATTTTGAAGTCTTCCGTATTCTATGGCTGGATCTGGAGCGAGATCACTTTTTTCATGCGGCCAGATGACAATGGGAGATGGGTTGGTAGGCTCATCGGTCGCAGTGGCTGTCTGGTTGTTAAAGCCGGAAAAGAGAAAAAAAAGTGCAGCAAAAATGTATAGCAATGAAAAACGTTTTATGAGCATGATCGTATTCCTTCTTGATAAAAACAGATAAAAAAAAGTCTTCAGAATGAGCAGATACAGCTATATGGCTCAAATTGAAGACTTTTTATTCTCAAGTTGAAAGGCGGATTATTTTTTAACGTATACTCCGCGTTTTGTTGTTTTAATTTGCCCTCTTTTTGAAAGTTTGTAAACAGCGTTGCTGATCTGTCTTGATGCAAGTTTTGTTTTATCCTTGATCTCGCTGATGGTGATACCTTTCCTTGTCTTTTTAATTGCAGTAAAAACTGCATCGATAACCGAAGATGCCTGTGCAGTCGCAGCTTTTGTTTTGACGGTTTTTTTAGTTGCAGTAGCTTTTGCTTTCTTTTTGACGGTTTTTTTAGTTGCAGCAGCCTTTGCTTTTTTTTTAGGTGCTTTTTTGAGTTTGTCAAGTTCATTTGATGCAGCCTTGAACTGCTTGGAAAGTTTTTGAAGCGCGTCAGAGATTGATATCAGCGTACTCTGTACCTTTTTCATTGTGGATTACCTCCTTTGTAAATTATTTATTGGCTGAATTATTTTTTACTTCTACTATAAAGATAGTGAAAAGTCAACAGATTATCTGTCTGATTATCTGTCTGATTATCTGTTTGTTGAAGGAATAATGGATTCGAAAGAAACAATTTACTGAAAGCTCGAAAAGAATATAAGATATGAGCCAATCAGTGTTGAAATCTTTTGTTGAATTAATGATTGCAGTCTGGTATCCATCTACGGATCGGAAGGCTAATTGTTTAATTGAAATAGCAGGGAGGCGTCATGAAGATTCCAATTTTATATTTATTTACGACTTCCCCTTTTGATAGCCTGATAGAACATTCTGAAAAAGTGAAGGAGTGTACATGGGCGTTTCAACAGGCGATAGAATGTCATGTCTCTGAAAGATGCGAAACTTTTGAAGGACATAGACAGGAAGTCGCAAAATTTAAAAATGAAGCAGATATAATTAAGGAGTTAATTTGTAGTGATATTTCTGCCCGTGCTATATTACCGGTTAATAAATTTCAATTGTTGATGTATTTAAAGGCGCAAAATAATATTATTGATGCAGTTGTTGGCTCACTCAATTGGTTGTCACATAGGGATGATCCGGGTATTCCGAAAGAACTCAAGAAGGAAGTTTTCCTGCTCGTCGATGCTGTTATTGAACCGATAGAAGAATTGAGCAGTATGCTGGCAGAGGCAAAAACATATTTCAGGAAGTTTTCCAGAAAAAAAAGGGCTCACGTAAAAAATATTATTATTAACATTTGCCAAAAAAAGCACGAAGCCGATAAAGCCGAAGATATCTTAAAACACAGGGTTTTTTCTCTATGTCTGGATTCTGTTATCGTTTTTCACATGGTAAGGCTTTCTGAAATAATCGGAGCAGTTGCAGACCACGCAGAGAACGCAGGGGATATAATGAGGGCTATGATAGCAAGATAAACAATCACCTAAAGAAACCCCACCAAATAAAATATATTAACGCTATCCACAGGATAATGGTCGTCAGATAGCCGGACCAGTTGATTGGCTTTTTAGCCAGACCGTGTTGGTTGGCCTCACCTAGTTTTTGATTGCAGGAAGGGCATTTTGTTGAACTGAGAGTCATTTTTGTCAGGCACTCAGGGCAACGTTTGTATCTGATTGCGACCTCATCTTTATTCATATTACTATTTATCTCCCGAATTTTATGTCTACACTCAAAATCACAAAACGGTTTTAACCATAAGCTACAGGAATTCTTTTTTAATGGATATTTCGCTTTTTTCTTTTAAGCCAGCCAGCCATTTTTCAAAAACTCTGTTTTTCTTCTGCATGAGAAGATTTTTTGAAACTGAGTTTTTTTCTTTTTCAAATTCTTCAAGGGCAGGCTTTTTTCTGTCTTTAAACCTGATGACATAATATCCCTCCACACCTTCAACGATTGTTTCGGGCAAGCTGTTCTTTCCGGAAAGTTTGAAAGCATTTTTATTTATTTCCTGTTCCCGACCTACTTCAGGTACCGGATCATGGCGCTTGAAAAATCCTGTTGAGATTATTTTTATGTTCAATTTAGCACTTTCCTTTTTCAGATCTTCTCCGCTTTTTAATGCAGACAGAAATGCTTCGGCATCTTCCTTTGCTTTCTTTTTCTGTTTTTCTTTAATCACGTCTTTTTCGATTTTTACTTTTACCTCTTCGAAAGGTGATACACCGGCAGGATTTTTCTCAACAACCTGTAAAAGGTAAAACCCGTCTTTAACTTCCAGAACATCGCTTACTTGGTCTTGGAGCAAAGCAAATGCCGCTTTTGAAAAGATGTCACGGCCTACTATTATTTTTTTTGGGCCAATACGTGTAAAGAAATCCGTCGTTAGCAGTTCAAGACCTTTATCCTCCGCTGTGCGTATGAGGTCGTCACCTTCAAACGACATTTCAAATACAGACGTAGCCTCGTCATAAGCTGCGGTTTTGGCTTTTTGGTTAAGAAGCGTATCTGTAATTTTATTTTTTACTTCATCAAGGGGAGATGAATAAGCATCATTTACTTTTTCCACTCTAATAATATGCCATCCGAACTTTGTGCGGACTGGTTCGCTAACCTCTCCGGCACTCATAAAAAATGCTTTATCCGAAAACGGTTTTACCATGGTTTCTTTTTTAAATGTTCCCAGGTGACCGCCATTTGTTTTGCTTGGACCTTCAGAATATTTTTTCGCAAGTTCGGCAAACGTCTTATTCCCTTTTTTCACTTTTTCAAGAATATCGAGGGTTTTTTGTTTAGCCTTTTCAATGGTCTCGTCATCGGCAGCCTGATCAACCTTGACCAGTATGTGGCGGGCTTCAACAGTTTTGGCGTTATAAAAGTCGTCCTTGTTGTCCTGATAATAAAGATTTATTTCGTCATCTGAAACGTTGACTTTCGATTTATATTTGCTGGAGGGGAAACTGACATATCTTGCCTTTACTTCTGGTTTTGTTTGGTACTTTGTTTGGTTTTTTTCATAATAATCTTTGAGTTCATCTGATTCAGCATTGATGTCAGCGTAATTTGCAGGTAGAAATTGCACGACATCAAGGTCGACAAGAGCATTTTCCCAATTGAACCATTCAAGGGTTTCAGCATTCGAGACCCTGGCGTTTCCTGTGATGAAGTTTCTAAGCTTTTCACTAAGGAGCATTTTCTTCTGGTCTATTTCAAATTCAGCGGGTTCAAGTTTTAGTCTGTTTAATAAAAAGGTGTATCTGTCGACATCGAATCGGCCTGCAGTCTGAAACGCCTTCATATTGAGGATGGATTCAGACAACTCTTCATCCGTGACTTTGAGTCTGAGATTCTCAGCTTTCCGGAGAATGATTTTTTCTTGAACAAGATTATCTATTGCACGCTGCTTCAGATTGAACATTTTAATCATGTTATCGTCCAGTCTGTTGCCATACTGACTGTGAAACCGGTCAAGGATATTGCGGTATACTTTCTGATATTCATCATAGCTTATGGGTTCTCCGTTAACCGACGCAATTTTATTGACCTTATCCTCTCTGAATGATCCGACTCCCATAAAAACAAACGCCAGGACAATAATTCCAAGAAGAATTTTTATCATAAACGACGAAGCGTTTTCTCGCATTGTTCTGAGCATAATTAAATCCTTATTCCTGCATATTAAAATAGGCTTTCAGTAAACATCTTCTTGTATTTTTTAAGTTTAATTTTGTCAACCTGCAATTCATATGCGGCTGTAATTTTATATTGACACAGGCATGGCTTTTTTGTAAAAAATAGCCCTTTATGGGGCTGTAGCTCAGATGGGAGAGCGCATGACTGGCAGTCATGAGGTCAGGGGTTCGATCCCCCTCAGCTCCA
>JAFDJC010000094.1 GCA_019307665.1 Deltaproteobacteria bacterium
CTGCAATATTAAATGGAATGCCGTTGTCTTGAGAAGATGTCTCCGGCTTGGTTTCTGGCTGGTAAAGCGCCTGAACCAGATTGATACTTCCGTCTTCATGTATTGACAGCAGGATGATCGGCTTTTCAAGAACAATATTTTTAAAGGTCAGGCGGTCTGCTGTTAAGTCGGTCCAGTAAATTTGAAACTGTATAGTATCCAGTTTGATCAGGTGATTGTCTTTCGGCCCTTTCAGCAGGACATCTTTAAATGTAGCTTTTCCTTCAAGCAGGGAAAATTTATGGCCGGCCCATGAAATCGTGCCGGGTATGGATTGATTGATTGTTTTTTGAAAAAGATGCCGGGCGTGGTTTGTATCCAAATAGATTCTGGTTCCGATCAGACACAGAAACAGCAGTGAGCAACAAACACCAAGGAAAACAGAAAATATCTTCAGGGTCTTTTTCAAAGCTACCGTAAAAGTCAGTTGCCGGACATAACTTTTAAAGCCAGTTCCAGAAGCTGTTCACGGCCTGCTGCTGATGGTGCGTCCGTGAGCAGACATGATGCACGCTGAGTTTTTGGAAAAGCGATTACATCTCTGATGGATGATTGGCCGCAAAGTAACATGACCAGACGGTCAAAACCAAATGCAATCCCGCCATGCGGTGGTGCGCCTGAATCCAGGGCTGAAAGAAGAAAGCCAAATTTTTCTTCGTATTCTTCACGCGGCATCCCGAGGGCAGAGAGAACTTTTTCCTGGAGTTCCCGCTGGTGGATACGAATGCTTCCCCCACCTATTTCAGAGCCGTTAAGGACCAGGTCATATGCCCTTGATCTCACGGATAACGGGTCATCTTCCAGCTTGTCATAGTCTTCTTCAAGTGGTGCTGTAAAGGGGTGATGCAGCGCTTGATAACGTTTTTCAGCTTCATCATATTCCAGCATTGGAAAGTGCGTTACCCAGACAAATCTATATTTACTATCATCAATAAGGCCGAGTTTTTTGCCCAGATGGTGACGCAGATGGCCCAGGGCTTCATTCGTTGTTTTTGGCTGATCTGCAACAAAGAAAACAAGGTCGCCGGGAGCCATATCGATTCTTTGGGCAAGGGCATTCTTTTCTTCTTCTGTAAAAAACTTGGCTATGGGAGATTGCCAGGCGTCTTCTTTTACTTTGATCCAGGCAAGCCCTTTGGCTCTGTAAACAGCAACGAATTCTGTAAGGTCGTCTATTTCTTTTCTTGATAAATCTATACAGCCTTTGGCATTCAGGGCTTTTACTATACCACCCTTTTTTACGACACTTGAAAAAACATTGAATCCCGAATCCTCGACAATGTCTGAAATATCTTTCAGTTCAAGGCCGAACCTCAGGTCAGGCTTGTCTATTCCATATCTGTCCATTGCTTCATTATATGACAGACGTTCAAAGGGGAGTTTAAGTTCGATATCAAGAATTTCTTTAAACAAGCTTGAAACAAGCCCCTCTGATATGCCCATCACTTCTTCTTCGCCCACATACGACATTTCCATATCGATCTGTGTGAATTCGGGCTGACGGTCTGCCCGCAGATCCTCATCCCTGAAACACCTTACAATCTGGTAATACCGATCGAAACCGGCGATCATCAGAAGCTGTTTAAAAAGTTGCGGTGATTGTGGAAGCGCAAAAAAATTTCCCTGGTTTACACGGGACGGCACAAGAAAGTCACGTGCACCTTCAGGTGTACTTTTTGTCAGAAAAGGGGTTTCGATATCGATGAAATTGTTTGCATTCAGGTAGTTCCTGACCGCAATCGATGCCTTGTGCCGGGTTATGATATTTTTTTTAAGACCCGGACGCCGAAGGTCCAGGTGACGATATTTAAGGCGGATATTTTCAGATACATCCACCGTGTCCTCGATCATAAAAGGAGGTGTTTCAGCTTTGTTCAGAATTTTCAGCTCATGTATCAGGACTTCGATGGCGCCGGTTTTAAGTTTTGGGTTGACCATGCCTTCAGGCCGGCTCTCGACCCTGCCCCTGACACCCAGTACAAACTCACTGCGTATTGTGTGGGCCTTATCATGGATAGTCGGATTTTCTTCAGGGTTAAATACTATTTGAGTAATTCCGTTTCTGTCTCTAAGGTCGATAAAAATTACACCGCCGTGGTCTCTTCTGCGCTGAACCCACCCGGCCAGCACAGCTTCCGTACCGATATCACTGTCGGTAAGTTCATTGCAGTGATGTGTTCTTCTCATGTTTCCAAGCATGTCTGTCAATGGAATTGCTCCTTTTAGAGTTCATTGGTTAAAGTTTTTGGTTCATTGGTGTTGAATTTGCTTCTTTATGCTTTCCACCAGACTGTCAAACGGTATTTCAGTCTGCTCTCTGGTCTTCATATTTCTTAATACTGCCGCTTCCTGATTGAGTTCATTTTCACCTACAATCAGTACATGCCGGGCATTAAGTCGGTCTGCACGTTTCATGAGGCTTTTAAGGCTTCTGCCGGAGAAGTCAATTTCCGTCCTTATTCCCGCGAGACTGAGTTCTCCCGCCCATTTCCCAGCCATTGCAGTACATTCGTCACCGAGCGGCACAAGAAAAACATCCGGTCTTTTTGCGATACCTTTGGTTGCGATATCTTCGGATTTAAGTGTTGATATTTCCACAAGTCTGTCAAATCCGATGGCAAATCCAATAGCCGGCTGTGGTGGTCCCCCCAGCGCTTCCACAAGTCCGTCATATCTGCCGCCGCCGGCAATCGCGCTCTGGGCACCTAGTGATGTGGTTTGGATTTCAAATGTTGTACGGGTGTAATAATCCAGCCCTCTGACAAGCTGTTTGTCAACCTTATAAGAAACTCCGTGATCGGAAAGGACGGTTTGTACTTTATCAAAATGCAGGCTGCATTCCCGGCACAAATAACTTGTAATCTCAGGAGGGGCTTCAAGCGCTTCACGGCAGGACGGAACTTTGCAGTCCAATACTCTTAATGGGTTCCTGTCTATGCGGTTCTTGCAATTTTCACAAAGAGATTCTTTTTTTGGCAATAGGTATTCAGTCAGGGCCTTTTTAAAGCCAGGCCTGCATTCCGGACAGCCAAGAGAGTTGATATGGGTCGCCATATCAGATACCGACAGATTTTCAAAAAGCTTTACAAGCATGAATATCAACTGTGCGTCGATAAGCGGTGATTCAATGCCGAAAACTTCCGCGTTGATCTGGTAGAACTGGCGGTATCTTCCCTTCTGGGGTCTTTCACGACGGAACATCGGTCCTATTGTATAGAGCTTTCTAACCGGATCCTGTGCGTACATCTTATGCTGGATATAAGATCTGACGACTGATGCCGTGGCTTCAGGTCGCAGGGTGACGCTGTCGCCTTTTCTGTCGGCAAAGGTATACATCTCCTTTTCGACAATATCCGTATCTTCACCTATGCTTCTTTTAAAAAGATCAGTCTTCTCAAGAAGCGGCGGCCTGATTTCGGTGAACCCGAAATTTTCAAAAAGTTTGCGGGCTGTTAATTCTATATGTTGCCAGAGATGTATTTCATCCGGCAGGATATCTTTGAACCCTCTGATTAGCTGCATCATCCTGTATCTCGATCTTGTTGGTGCCCCTGTTTGTCTTTCTGTATTATCAATAAGTTACGTAAATCAAAAATAATATCCTATTCAAGTTATTAAAGTCAATATCAATGTTTTGCTTGACATTAATTGTTACAATTAATAATATCATGTAAATATAAAGGGTTAGTGTCCAGTTGAGTAACTTCTCAAAAAGACAGGGGAAGGGATGTCTCATTTATAAATAGGTGACTGTCTGAGCGAAGCGAGTTTCAGATATTTATAAATGAGATATCCTTTCCCTAAGGGTTGTTGAAAAATTATTCGGTTAACCTTTCATGAAGGAATATCCAATGAAATCAAAAATTACCGTAACGAAACTGTTTCAAATGAAAAAAAAGGGTGAAAAGATTGTTGCTTTGACAGCCTATGATTATCCGTTTGCACGTATGGTTGATGAGTCGGGTATTCATGTGATTCTTATTGGCGATTCACTCGGAATGGTAGTTCAGGGAGAGTCGAGCACACTTCCTGTTACCATGGATGAAATGATTTATCATACCCGCCTTGTGGCAAAGGCTGCGGAAAACGCTATGATAATAGGCGACATGCCTTTTATGTCATATCAGGCAGACGTGAAAGAAGCGATTATCAACGCAGGCCGTTTTATTAAAGAAGCAGGAGCTGCTGCGGTCAAGTTGGAGGGTGGCGCAGACGTAGTTGATACTATTAAAGCAATATCCCGTGCATCTATACCGGTTCAGGCGCATATTGGTCTTACACCACAATCCGTTCACCAGATGGGAGGATTCAAGGTTCAGCGGGATGAGGAACGTCTGTTGAATGACGCCAGGAAAGTGGAAGAGGCCGGGGCTTTTTCCGTTGTTCTTGAGGGGATACCGGCTGATATTTCACAGAAGATTACCGAGGCGATTTCTATCCCAACCATTGGTATCGGTGCCGGTCCGGATTGTGACGGGCAGATTCTTGTACTGCACGACCTCCTTGGACTTCACGACAGGCATCTCGCGAAGTTCGTCAAACAATATACAAACCTGGGAGATACCGCACGCTCGGCTTTGAAAAAATATGTGTCCGAGGTGCAGTCCGGAGAGTTCCCGGGAGAGGAACATTGTTATTAGGAGCTTATCATGCAATTATCCTTTGCGAAATCATCTTTTGCCGTAGTCGGATGCGGTAAGCTCGGCTCAGCCCTTGCCGGTCAACTGGTTAAAGCAGGTTACAGGCCGGAAGGTTTTGCAAGTCGAAGCCGCTCTTCCGCAGAAAAAGCCGCCCGTGCGGCAAATATAGATAGATTCGGGACAATCCCCTGGGAGATAACTGTTTCTGCTGATATTGTTTTTATCACTACCCCTGATGACTCCATAAGCGACACCTGTAAAGAAATAGCAAAAAACAATGGTTTTAAGAATAATTCCATTGTCATGCATTGCAGCGGATCACTCCCGTCCACAATACTATCTGTTTCCGAATCATTGGCCGTTGCAACAGGTTCGATGCATCCGCTTCAAAGTTTTGCTGCAATTACAAAAGGCACCAATCCTTTTGAAGGCATTAATATTGCGGTGGAAGGTGAATCGTCTGCCGTGGAAAAAGCAAAGGAAATTGCAAGGAACCTTAATGCAAACAGCTTTACAATAAAAACAGATGCGAAAACACTCTATCATGCATCGGCGGTGGTTGCATCAAATTATTTAGTGACGCTTCAGGGCATGGCGTTCAAGTTGATTGAGGCTGCCGGCATATCTCCTGATGATGCATTCAATGTACTTGGCCCCCTGATTGAGGGAACGGTGTCCAATATAAAGAAAACCGGTATTAAGGATGCTTTAACAGGCCCCATCGTACGTGGAGATATGGAAACTGTGAAAGAGCATATCAAGGAAATAAGCGAAAAAACTCCTGAGTTAGTTCACCTGTATAAAATATTAGGAATTTATACGGTTAAAGTGGCAGAGGATAAAGGTAGCCTGTCAGAAAGTGCCTCAAGGCAGTTGAGGACAATTTTGACAATCTCGTAAAGAGTTCCAATCTCAAGTATGCTTCAGCTAATGAAGCATAAAAAAAATGGGGAAAGTTCAGTTATGGGTTGACGTTGTATCACTGCAGTTGAAAACGAACCGGGACCCTGACCCACATTTCAATTTTCTGACTTCCACGCCTCCCGGGTATGAATGACCAGTTTTTTACTGACTGCAATGCTGCCTGGTCAAGTATGGAATATCCGCTAGACTCAAATAACCATAAATCAGCGACTTTGCCGCTTTCATTTACCAGAACCATCAACTCAACTGTTCCCTGATATCCTCTTTTTATTGCAACCCTTGGATATTGCGGTGGGGGATTTATACTATAAAGGGGGACAGCTTCGACCGGCGCTGTTATATTTGAGATACTTTTCCCATGTGTAGAGGATTCAGGATCTTCTTCAGTGATATCTTCTATTATTTTTCCAACATTTTTTTTAACAGGCTCTATTTCTTTTTTGTTAGCGGATGTTTTTTTTATTTCAGGTTGAATCGGTTTCGTTTTATCTGGTTTGTCTGGGATAATTGCCGGTTGCTTTGGTTTTAAATTTATTTTGGGCAGTGGTTTTTTTTCGGATTTTTTTTCGAGTGGTCGGTATGACATTGTGACTGTCACGGTTTTGGATATCGGTACTATTATATCTGCGTTATCTATTATCAATTTATCAAAAAGCCATAGGATTGTAATATGAATTATGATTGCCAGGGCGGCTGCCGGGAACATCCGTTTCATTTACCTTTCAACCTCGGCTTGAAGAGAAATCCGGTTCAGTCCGGCCATTCTTATTCTGTCAAGGATGTTAAACAGGCTCTGATATGAAATAGAGTTGTCCGCAAAAAGAAGAATGCCGGGATTGACGTGTCCGTCTGTTTTCTGTTTCAACACTTCGGTGAGTTGCTCAAGAACAACCTGTTTTTTATTTACATAGATTGTATTATCGTCTCTTACTGTCACGGAAATAATAAGATGTTTTTCCGGCTCAGCCGTGGTTGACAAGGGAAGGGATACAGGCAGCCCGCGATGTACCGCCATTGACAGCATTGCATAGATGAAGACAACCAGTAAGAGAAACACGATATCGATGAGTGGAAGCATTTCAATTCTTATTTTTTTTACTGCCGGCAGATCGATTTTCATTTCTGCTCTTCCTCTTTATTCCCTGGTTTATTATCTGATTTATTACCTGGTTTATTTTCTGGTGCTAAAATAATAGTTTCATAAACTATTTCAAAGCTGGTGGCATATTTTTCGATGATTCGGATAGCCTGTTCTATTCTTGAATTGAAATAGTTATAAGGGAAAACAGTAATAATTGCGATGGCAAGGCCGGATGCCGTGGTGATCAGGGCCTGGGCGATTCCTCCTGTTACAGCTTTTGGATTGTTGATTCCCGATGACCCAAGCACTTCAAATGAATCGATAATTCCAATAACCGTGCCGAATATTCCAAGCAGCGGAGCTACCGTTATCAGTGTGTCAAGAACCCCCATATACTTCCGCATACGGCTGACTTCTTCTGCTGAGGCAGATTCCATGGCCTTTATCAGTGAATATTCGCGGTGAAGAATGCCGCTGATAAGAACTCTGATGACATAGTTTTTTGAGCCCGATGCTTTTTCTTTTATGGCATTCCAGTCACCCCTTTTGCTCAGTTCAAGGACTTCGTTCACCAGTTTCCAGTTTCGCCTCATGCCGATACCGATCCAAAAAAATGAACGCTCAATAATTACGGTAAGAGAGATCAGTGAACATAGAAGCAGCGGATACATGACCGGCCCGCCGTTTTTAAATATTTCAACCATGCTGTTTTATTCTCCTGAGTTTAATCGAATTTTTTTTACAGGCAGGGCGTAATCATTCACCCTGCCTTGTTTCCGGTTGATAACTATTGTTGAATTAAGTTACCGATAAAGCACCCACTGTCATTGTCCGGATCGGATGCGTGTATTTCATCAGTGTCATCCTGACTGAAAGCCACTTTGAGCGGAACCAGGCTGGTAGCAATGGTTTCATCAATACTATCATCTGAAGTATTTAAAACAACTATTGATGCTGCTGTAAAAGTTGAGGTGCAAACCCATAACATTCTGTTTTGGTCAAGATAGGCACCGGTTTCCGTGCCGCCTATGCTGAGATTTTCCAGTCCTGAAATTGGGGTTCCAATGGGATCTGCATCGGATGGATTAAATGAATAGAGTGTATTGTCACCCCAACCCGCGTAACCAACGAAATATCCTTTTGAAGGAGAAATAATTACCATTCCTGAAATTGCTCCGAAAGCATGATCAGCGGCGTCAAGAATTAAGGCGGATGCGTAAGTTGACGGATTTATTGTCGCAATACCACTGGCATCAGCCGTGTATTGGCCTGTGCCTTGTACATATACGGTATCATTGTCTTCGAGGTATTGAATGGCGCCGGGATTCTCCAGGGGAAGGGGAATGCCAAGCCGTGTTCCGTCGCCCTGTCCGGTATCCACTTCAGAGTCGTCTGTGGTATCGAATACCGCAACCCATGGAGTGCTGTATGTTACCGGCCAAACTGTGGGATTAAATCTCTGGAGAGTAATGAACAGCAATCCGTCTACAATAACTCCGCTGTGCATTTCCGGGTTTCCGTCTTCATCCGCATACGCACTCATATCAATTTCTCCGATCTTAAATTCCGCTTCAGTTGTTGCTGATGGATTGACAATCCAAAGTATGGGCGATCGATTTCGCAGGAGATACGCCTTGGTTTCACTTGCGAAAACCAGATCGTGAGCGTAGGTGTCTATTTCCGAGCCTTCAGTGGAAAACTGCCAGATAGCTGTTGCCGGACTGTTGATATCAAATTTGGTGACATTTTGTGCGCCACTTCTTTCCATTCTGTAAAAATATTTACCATAGGCCACAACGGTAAGGTCGGAACCGGACGGCACCAGGTTCTCTTGCAGCGTCCTTGGCCCACCCACCGGTTCAACACTAACCGTCGTGTGGGCGCCGCTGGAATAGTCCGCTGCCGCCATGGCAACTACCGCTGTCTGGGTTACCGCTGCATGAGCAGGCAAAGACAAAACAAGAAAAATAAAAAACACCGTATAAAAACTTGCCATACTTGCTCCAGTCATTTTTCCCTTCAAAAAAAACTTCATCTTCATGATTCATCTCCTTTCTCTCTTTAAAAGGTTATAACTTTAACTTGATAAAAATATATCTTTTCTAAAAATCATATTTTGCTTTTACAAAATAAGACGCTCCGGGCATGGGATAACCGTTATAGTCTTCATAACGTTCATCCGTGATATTTTTAGCTTCCAGGCTCAGTAATAGCTGATTAAAAAGCCATGAAATTCCAATGTTTATGTTGCTTTGATTCTCAGCCTTTAAAAGGTTGGCGGTATCATAGTACATATCTTTATTGGCAATGTATTCAGCAAACAGTTTCCAGTTATGATAACGGGTCTCCGCCCTTACCATGTATGTTTTTTGAAATTGACCAGGCAGTTTTTTTCCGTCAAAACCTTGTATCTTACTATGATTGACCGGGTCCTGGATGGTGGCATTCCCGATCAGTTTAAAATATTTAAACAGGTCTATCTTGCCCCATAGCTCGATTCCCTTAATGGATGCGCTGGAAATATTGACAGACTTGCCGATGCCTCGGGCATCGTAAACCCGTGTGATCAGGTCATCGATATTGCTTTGGAAGTAGGTCACGTTTGCCGAAAAATTGTTTAATAGTTTGTTTTCAATTTTTTTGTTTACTTCAAAGCCTGCATCAAAGTTAACACCGGTTTCCGCTTTCAGGTCATAATTGCCGATGAAAAATCCTCGGTCACCGAACAATTCAAAAAAGGAAGGAACACGGTTGTATCGGTCAAGATTTGTTTTGAAGGTTAGCCAAGTTAGCGGCTGCAACTTTAGCCCGATCTGAGGATTAAAGTAGCCTTTGCTCTGTGACACACTGTCCAGGAGATGCCCGTAAGGGTCAACACCGCTTTTCAGCTTGTCTTTATAGTAGGTATATCTGAATGCAGGGGTTATAGTCAGCATATCTTCAAACAACACCAGACTATCCTGCATACCGATCCCCGGCATGTCCCTTGAACTACTGTTGGGATCAATGCCGGATAAAAGGTCTTTTGGTTCATATGTTTCATGGTAGGCATCCATTACAAGAATGAGGGTATTCATATCCGTGAGCCATTCGGCGTAAAATTCTCCACCATATCGTGTGGTGATATATCTTGAATGCTGATTGCCAAGGCCGATGTCACTGTGCACATCCCTGTACTCTTCATTTTTAAATAAATAAGAGAATTTTGTAGCTGTATTGAAATGAAAAGACCCAAGATCGTTTGCTGTAAATTTAACCGTGGAAATGTTTCTTTTGGTGTCGAGCGTCGCTCTGGAGGTATTGCTCCAGTTCGGCAGACCCTGATCCTTTGAAAACCATTGGTTTACAAGGTCAATACGATTGTTTCTATTAAAATCGTAACCGAATTTTCCCAAGACATTGTATTGATCAAACTGTGCGTTATTTCGTTTTTCTTTTTTGTCGTCATGCGGATTTAACGGGGTGCCGTTATCGTTTTCTATTTCATAGTCATTATCACTTGTCAGGTAGTCTGCTGAAATCAAACAATCCCATTTTCCGGGTTTATAGTTGATAAAACCGGACAGGTCGTTTGTGTTAAATGAACCATGGCCGGCTCCCACGCCGGCATTTAAGCCGTTTTCAGACCGAATGGTTTTAATATTTACAACACCACCAATTGATGCTTTGCCGAAATTGATCGGTGTGGTTCCCTTGTATATTTCAATGGACTCGACATCTGAGAGGGATATGTTGCTGAGATCCACACCCCCGCCTGAAGCATCATTCATCAGTATGCCGTCCATATAGATCATAACCTGATCGCTTGTTGACCCCCGCAACGATACCGTGGAAAAGCTTCCCAGTCCGCCGGATCGGCGGATCTGTACTCCCGCCTCTTTTTTAATGACTTCTGCCAGATCTTCCATTTTCCCTTCAAACTGCTCCCGTTTGATGATGGTATAGTTCGCAGGGGTTTGTTCCGTATCCACATCACCTGTTTCATATTCATCATCTGCTTTTTTAGCTGTTACAACAATTGCACCAAGACGGGCAGCTTCTTTTTGGGTTTCTGCGACTAGATCGTTCCCGAAAAAAAAGGAAACAAAAATGAATACCACGAGAATACGGCAATGTCTCATACTGTAATTATATCCATGTCTTCTATAAACAAAAAAACCCCGGACTGATATAAACTCAATCCGAGGTATCCCTTTTCTTTACTCAAGATTTTACGGT
>JAFDJC010000286.1 GCA_019307665.1 Deltaproteobacteria bacterium
TTGGTTGCATTGATTTGATGCAAAGCCCATGCTGGGCATGGGGTTCAAAACCTAAACATTAAAGACAGCATGTCTTTCTTTATTCATGTCATCTTTCGGTAAAGAAGACGGCTTGTTCTTGTTTTATAAACGTGCGGGTGGGGTGAAAAATTGAAAGCAAATCTCATTTATGAAAATGAGCACGATTTGTTGTTCGTCGCTTTGGTTAAGAGATGCCTGTAAAAATTCCTTTTATCGAACAGCTATTTGTAAAACAGTGTCAAATATAATCAAGTGGCTAGAATGATCGAAACATCGTTCAATGCATTAAGTGTTATTTTAAAGATAGTTTTCTTTTCCGGCGCCATTTTCCAATCAAATACCTATCTTCTTAGCAATCTCCTGTCCGTATTCTTCTCCAATCCGCATTGCACTACCACTTGAGATTGTTTCTAAACATAAAGGCGCATTAACCATCTCCATTTTTAAAACATTTTTCATTTTATCATATATCCGTTGGGCAGTTTCTTGGGTGCATCCCGGCATGCCGAAAGCGCCACCCACTTTTCCTTCAAGGTCTGCATGCTCAGCAATAGAAAGAGCAGTCTTTATTTCTTCCGATATTTCCCCAAATATTGTATCGGATCCAAAGATCAAGGCATTGTATCCTAAAAAGTCACCTTTGTCCTTTATATCGCCAGCGTCTATACAGTCAACTTCAATTCCAGACTGACGAAGACCATCGGCAATAAGTCCGCCGATTACACCTATTTCCCCCCCTTCTGAAGGATTTACTATTAATGCTTTAGGCATATTATTTTCTCCTTAATTTGACAAGTTGATTAAAAAAACTCACCAGACGTGCTGGAAACAGAATGCATCAGTTAAAGCCTGCCGAACACCAGTATAATATTGCGTATTGTAGGGATACACTGAAAACAGTTTGCCCGACAGTTATTAAAGATCATTATCTTTCTCAACAGGCTTTCACTTGATGCCTCAAAACGGCCTATTTCTGTTCCAGATATTTCCTGACCGCATCGCCGGCATTACCCTTGAATTCCAAATGTGAAATCCCCTTAGCCTTCATGGCATCGCCCATCTTTTTGCCAAAGGACTGAGCTATTATTACATTGACCCCTTTCTGTGCTAGAAAGTTGACAACCCGGGGGCCCGCTCCTCCGCGTACCGCTTTATGCGGATTGTTTATTGCTTCGACAAATTTCCCGCTACCGTCAAAAAAGAGAAAGCCCGAACTACGCGCAGCAACAATGTCGACAGCAGAGAATGCGGTTTTTCCGTCTGATGCAACGGCGATTTTTATCATATCCGCGGAAACTGCAGACACGGCAAAAGACACAACTAAAAAAACCAGCAGGCTGAAAACAGATTTCTTTTTCATAACATTTCCCCCTACACGCAATTTATAATTATAAGAACGGTTTTACCCTTTGACAACACCCTTCAAACGTCCAGACGGATCCTTCATTGTTGCGATGCAGATATTCATACAACTCACTCCGGCTGATGTTTACCCTATAGTTGCATAAAAAACCTGACAAAGGGGTGTTAAATCAATAACAATAAGGGATTAGAGATAATTGGCTTATAGTTCTGGAATTCACAATAGGTGACATCCAAAATCAATTAATAATTTGCCATGCTTTTTACCCTTCGGGAAAGCCGATGATACCGCATCTCCTTCGTTACCGAGGGTTCGCGGTAGTCAACTACAGCTTCACCCTCGGACGCCTTGGATATGCGGTATCTTCGACTTTTGCAACGATAGGGTTTATTCCACAACCCAGACCGTGCATTTGCGCGCATGCTTGACAATTTTACTTGAGATACTGCCAAAAGGAAATTCCTCACTTCGGGAAAGTCCCTGTCTTCCGAGTACGATGGTGCTGTATCCGGTTTCATCACGTTCCGACAAGATACACTTCGCCATAGAGGGGCAGTAGCGGACAGTTGAACGGATTGTCACATCTTCCGGAGCAAACCCTTTTTTGATCAACAGTTGCCGATAATCCTTTAGCATGGCATCGACTTTTTCCTCGTATTGAGTGAACCACTTTTCTTTCTCAACAGATGTAGGGAAGTAGTCTTCTTCCGGCTCAGGAACCACGTGCAGAATAGTAATCTTAAAGCCCTCCAGGCCACCCAGGAGTTGGCCCACATAGAAGACTGCCCGGCGGGCGTTCTCTGACTCATCGACAGCAATCAGGATGTTTTTGTTGAAAATCTTTTTCCTTTCGATCAATTATTTTCCTCCTCAATCACAAGATTTCTTAGATAAAATTTACGGCAGCACTCAGGTTAATGTTATAAAATCTCCCAGATCATTCAGCAATTGTTCTGTGTTTTCATAAAACCAGTTGGCACTTTTAGAAAAGTGCATCAGCACCCGGTTAAGGGATTCGGGTATGTAAGGATAAATCTTTCTAATATTGGCAACACGGTTATGAAACACGATATTGACGTCTTCTTCTCTTAAAACACTTAAAGCAGGGTGGTCCTGTCTCTTTAGATCGTATAGCAGTACATCACCCATACCTGCCAGAAAAAGCAAAACATTGCCAAGACCAAAAAGATCGTAGCCGTATATGTTTTCCCGATGCCTGTAATTAAAGTCAAAATCGATCCAGCGGTACTGCCCGCTATTGCGGTCAATCAGAATGTGATCGCGTCGAATATCACCGTGTTTTTCGCCATGTTCATGAAGAAAGCGTACAGCCTTGATGCATTCCATAAATTGCTTCATAATGCCGGGGAATTGATTGTAAAAATAAGTCTGATGATCCAGATTCAGACTTTCAATATGGCTATGAAGAGATTTGCCTTCGATAAAATCGAGCACGCGAACGAGGTTGCCCTTTTGGTCCTCGGTGGAATATCCACGCATGAAGTTCTTATGGCTGGTGACCAGAGATAGGATGCGAGCCTCTTTTTTAGGACTGCGAAAACAGTCGAACGCGATACCGCCGATACGGGTCGTAAACTTTTCATAAAAGACGAGCTTAATGATCTTTCGATTTCCGGTCTTTAGGTCAATGGCATTCTTCACCCAAAATTTGACATCATCATCAATCCCGAACCTCCCTTCTTTGGCATTGTGACGAACGAGATAGGGCTTGCCTTCTAAAACAACCACATCACCATATTCCACGCGGAAAAAATCCGTGGTGTCCGTATGAATTCGAAAGTGATGAGGTTTCTGGGAGGGCACAAGCCATCGGGAAGCCATTTCCCGTAAGTTTTCTTGTGATATATTTGCTGTCATTTTTTCCTGCAAGTCACCAATTCTGAACAGCCATATTCAGAAAATTTCTAAATCACTTGGTGCTATTTTGCCAAATTAAAGACGGGAAAAAGAATGACGTTGCAAACGCAAAGCAGGGTGGGAGCTATTTTTCATATAGACAATGAATGCTCTTTAACCCTATGGTTGTTTACAGTGTCGCAAGCTCTATTCCCGTGTCATGGCCTTCCCGCACTTGGGGCATTTCTGCTCATAACAGGGGCTCCCCATTTGATGGGTTTCTCTTTCACCACAGTCGGGGCAAACACAATATCCTCCCGGGCCTGCCGCAAAACCGCCTCCTTGCCCTTGTCCACCACTTCCTCGGCCTTGATCACCGCCGCCTTTACCCCTTCCCATACCCGCACCTGCTCCATACCCCTTGTCTCTCGGTCCTGTTTTATCTTTTTCCGGCATTTTGTTTACCTCCTTCATTTTATCTTCCTTTGTTCAATAATTAAATTAAAGTCCGATTACCCACTATCATATTCCCAGGACAAAAAGCGATACCCCTACCGCGAGACCAAAAACAAGGTTGAAAACCTTGATGAGGACAGCGTCTTTGATGCTGTAGGAAAGCATAATGATGAAGTGAAAAGCACGGAAAAAGGTATTAATCCCTCCGCATACAACATAACCAATATAAGATGTGGGCCGGACTCGGGGATTATACCCAGCAATGCGCCTAATAAAAGTACCCACATCATGTGTTCTCTAATAAAGATTTCCAAGCTCCAGAATGATAAACCCCAATGTACGAATAGCAACGCGCCGAAACTCCATAGGAAAACACGAAACAGATGCTTTTTAATGATATGATCCCAGATATGGTAATGCATGTAATGCTCTGAAACTACAGCAGCAATGAATAATGAGCCCAGCGAGAGAGCTATGAATGTAACCCGTTTCCAGTTCCAGGTAGCAGGGCCGAGGATTCCGGTAAATACAAGAAACATAAAAGAAACAATCAACAAAAGGAGGAGGAATCGGGTAAAGGAAAGAGACCGAAAATTTTCGAACAAATGTGCGGGACGAAAAATGTTACCAGCAGGCTCGTGGTTATTCATGTCGGATTCGCAGTGCTCACATTGAGCCTCCAGACAGGCTTCACAAGGTGTAATTCCCAGAATCTTAACAGTCTTGTCGCTTATCCAGGCGAAAAGAATTCCAAAAATAAATAACAATCCAAAAAGAACCAAAGCTACGCGAGGGAACTGAGCAAGCATTACAAATGCTTCATCTCCGGATGTAGCGATCATGCCACCAACGATAGCGCCGAAACTGATCAAACCGTGTACATAAAGGCTTACATTCATAAAAGCCCCCATGCAACCAGGGGTAGAACCGAAAAAAGAGGCCAAGGTGTACTGTCTCCACCGGCCGCCTTTAAAAATATCAGAAATTCGTCTTTTGCTGGCTGTATCAACAAAGTCTACCAAAAGCATCATCACGAATACAAAAAAACTGATCATTAAAGCGTGCTTAAAGATAGACAGAAGCGCCATTCATTCTCCTTTATTTACAGCTATCCGGATTATTTAAGCGTGTAAGGGTTAATCGTAAGTACGGGAACAGGTGATTTTTTGACAACATTTTCTGCTACACTCCCGAAGATCACATGCTCCATCCTACTACGGCCATGCGTGCCCATAATAATCAGATCAATATCTTCAGATTCAACAACTTTTAAAATTTCAACAACCGGATGTCCTATAACGGTTACTTGTCTAATATTAGGGCAGCTTTGAAAATGTGCATCACATATTTCATCACATATTTCATCACATATTTTATCAACTTTTTTTATCAACGTTTCTTTAGCAGCTTTTTCATGTATTTCTTGATCACGTCCCAAACCAGGATAGGGGTAGGGTGTTAGCTCATGAAGATCTTCCACTACATGAAGCAGATAAATCATGCTGTTATACTTTTCAGAAACAGATATCGCATAGGGAAAAATTTTTGATGAATTTATCGTCAAATCACATGGAAGTAGTATTTTTTTTATTTCAAACATAACCCTTATCTCCTTTTAGATAAATTGTTTATAATCATCTGGGGGGGCGGGGAGTTTTTATCCCAACACCTGTT
>JAFDJC010000287.1 GCA_019307665.1 Deltaproteobacteria bacterium
CGACATGGTTTTAGCCCCTATTTGATTATTGTGTATAAATATGTATCATCTGTGATTGCTATCCTTTTTAAAGATACTATAAGTTTAATGTGTATAAATATCAAGTAATTTTTTATTACACATTTAAAATTTATAATTGTCACTATGTGTAATTTGTAGTCATGATTTCTTCACAGAAATCCTCGACCTAAAAGCAAAAAGCTCCCGCTAACCGGCTTTCCAAATTGAGGCCTATCTAAGGAGCATTGGACTAGGATAAAAGCACTTAATAGACGTATCGCTTTGAAAATGAATATTGAATGTTAGCCCCGGTGTAAAAATGTCATAAAATCTCCGGTTTAAAAATGTATGGTTAAAAAGGCCAGCCGGACAAGAGAGGTAACCGGCTGACCTCCATTTACATTTATTTTTCCACAACCTCTTTCATGCGATAGCTATTACCCTCAATAACCACTGCCTCCGTATGATGGAGCAACCGGTCAAGCAGCGCTGATGTCAGGGTGCTGTCATTGTTGAAGATTTTCGGCCAATCCTTAAACACGCGGTTGGTGGTGATCACAATGGAACCTTGTTCATACCGCTGACTGATGACTTGGAAGAGCAAATCCGCACCGCTTTTATCAATGGGAAGATAGCCCAACTCGTCTAATATCAGCAATGAAGGCTTTTCATACTTTCTCAACTCCTGCTTCAAACGTTCCGTACGTTGCCCTGAGATCAAATGGTTGACGGCATCTATGGCGGAAGCAAATAATACCGTATGCCCTTTAAGACAGGCCTGATACCCCAATGCGGAAGCCAGATGGCTTTTCCCCAATCCCACCCCGCCGATAAAGACGACATTGCTTTTATCTTCAATAAATTTTAACCGGAACAGGTTTTGGATCTGGGCCTGATTGATTTTTTTGGGCCAGGACCAGTTGAACTGGTCTAATGTTTTGAACACAGGGAACCGGGCCATGCGGATACGACGCTGGATGATGCGATCCTTTCGCAAGTTAGATTCTTCCTTGATCAATTCTGATAAATAATGCACATGGGTCCATTTTTTGCGGGCGGCCGATTTAGCAACCGTTTCATGATTCTCCAGGATATAGGGTAGTTTCAAGTCGGACAGATGTTTTATCAAATCATTCATGTTCATCACCTTTCTTGATTTCGTAGATTGAAAGATCAGGATGATCAATGGTTAAATCCAAAAGATCACTGCTGCGGGTCAGGTGAAGCGCCCCGGGTTCTTTTACAGGGTGCGTCCGTTGCTCCAGAAGGTTTGCGATGTACTCACAGGAAAAGGCCGCAAATGAAAAAGCATCTTCCATGGCCATTGCTACCTGTTCTTTGCCGTAAATCTCGCTTAAGGCAACGATTTGACGGATATGATGAAAAGGGTTCATACGGCGCTGTTCCAATTGTCGGTAATATTGCCGGGATTTGTCGGACAAGGATAAAAATCGCATAAATATTTTCTGGTCTTTTGCTTTTTTACGTTGTGCCAAAAGCGCTTTGGGGTGATCGGGATGTTCAAAGTCCTCTCTGCGATCATAACTTCTAACATGCCGGGCAACCAACTTGTTGTCGTGGTAAAAACAAATCCGGTCCGGATATAATTTGACCGTCAATCCCACCCCTGCCAGTTGGGCGGGAACACTGTAGTGATTGGTGTCAATGGTGACCCGGAACTGGCGTGATGCTCGCATTTGTTTGATCACGGCAATATCATAAGGCTCAACCGGCAATGCCTGCAGACTCCTTTTTTCTTCACGGAACATATCAACCGGCTTTTTACCTGTTTCACCATGAGTCCTTACATTGGCCACGGTGTCAAGCCAGTGCTTCGCCACAGGTTCCATGATTTTAAAATCCGGTATATCCAAACCGGCTAAAAGATTCTTTTTGATATACCCCACGGCGTTTTCCACGATCCCTTTTTCATTTCCTTTTCCCACATTGCAGGGAACAATGGTAAAACCATAGTGATTGGCAAAATCAAAATACCTGGGATTAAACACCGGTGCCCGACCCACGGTACGCTTTAATACCGCGGACTTTAAATTATCCACCATGATCTTTTGGGGGACCGAACCAAAATATTGAAAGGCGTTTTGATGGCACCCTAAAAAATGCTCCATGGTTTGCAGTACTGTAAACTCCACATACATCATTCGACTGTGACACAAAACCATCACAAAAAAGCTCAAGCGCCGGGTTGTTGATCCCACCTTTACGGTGCCGTATGATCCCCAATCCACCTGGGCACATTCTCCGGGGGCAAAAACCAGTTTTAAATACGCTTTGGTCTTTGGCGGCCTGACTTTTCGGACATAATCTTCAACGATGGTTGAACCACCGTCAAATCCGTCCTGCCCAATTCGCTGATAGATCTGAGCTGCCGTATAGGGATGTTTTTCAAGCATCCGGATAATATCGTTTTTAAAAGGATCGAGCTTGCTTTTTCTAGGGGAGGATTTTCGGGGCTGGTATTGTTTTTCATTGGCCCATCTTGCTACGGTGCGACAATCCAGGTTAAGGGCATGGGCGATCTGACTGTATTTTAAGCCCTCATGTTCAAAATAGTTTCTGATTTGCGCATAAGTCTCGTAATCAATCATGGCGCACCTCCATGGCATTTTTTAAAATATCTTCCAAACTCACGGCTGATCCGGCATGCCGGATCTTTTTGGCAGGTTCAAGATCGAGTACCTGATAGAAGGGCTTTTGCCATGCCACAAGACTAATTCGCGTCAAGTCCGATCGTGCGTTTTGCAAGGTTTGCTGCTCCATGGAGAGTTTACCCATGATGGACTTATCCCCGTAATAGCTGAGTCCCTTGTCGTCTGCTACACATACCAGGAATAAGTACAAAGCTGCTGCCGCGTGGCTGCACCGGTCAATATGGTTGTCACTGACAATCCTGTGATCGACCCAGCTGAAGCTTCTGGGGATCTTGCGTACTCTTGCGGGTAAAATCGGGGATTTTACAATCATGTTTTCCTCCTTTTCCATTGGGTTGACGGTATAAAACATCTTCCCCGAATTGTTGCATACAAAGGAGGGTCTCGGCTATGTCATCTTGTAACGTAGAACCGATAAAATTGGAAATTAACCCTATGATAACAGCAGGTTGTTGCTTTAAGGAATCTTGTAACGCATTGTTCGCAATTTGATGATTATCTTGTGTGTTTTCTGCGGGTTGTAGCATTAAGGGATCTTGTAACGCATGTGGCTTGTTTGATCGCTTTCGTTTCCAATAACCCGGATGTTGCCTTCTCCACTCCTGAACCCGCTGAACATTAACAGGCCCTCGGAAGTGACCTTCGTTCTCCGGTTTATCAAGCCATTTTCTTTGACTGGCGGCTTTACTTGCCCTGCGACATTCGACCCGTTCGCAATATTTTTGTCTGTTACGATTCCGGTAGTCGGGAAGAAATAAGGTTCCGCAATTTTTACATTTTTTCTTTTTAATAAGTCCCATTCACCATATACCTCCAGCTAGCTCCAATTATTTGTGAATGGGATAGTTTAGAGAAGAAACTTCTATAGGAAAAGCATGGAAGAAGAATGAAGAAAATTGTTTTAAAATTATTGTTTTTTTGAAGAAGAATGACTGAAGAATATTTACATTTTCATTCCGGAGGGGTAATTACAGTTTAAAGTCGGCCCTGACAACCGAAACACAACGTTGCACCTGGCATGGTCCTCGCGGTCTATACCATTCCCTTTGGGAAGACGGTCTCAAAAAAAAAGACAGTCAACCGCAAATTGATAAACTCAAGCATCTCATTGGTATAGAACTCCCGCAGACAGACTATGAGCTTTTAAAAGAAGAAGACAAACAACCA
>JAFDJC010000288.1 GCA_019307665.1 Deltaproteobacteria bacterium
TTTACAACTTATCAAATATTTCAACTTGAGGAATTCATAAAAAAACATGGCGCAAAGAGTTTGGAAGACCGCAGGAGCGGTAGCGAAAGGAAAAGAGCAGTAAAATCTTAATGACCCGGATTTAAATTTTAACAAAAAAGGCCGATCAGGGGAAACATTTTGTTTCACCTGGTCGGCCTTTTTCTAATTTATGGTTGTTTTTTATACAGCCGGTTCTTTTTTATCCCTTTCCGAATATTCATCGTATGTCAGAGCTACTGTTCTGTAAACCAGATGCGCAAGCTTCGAAAACGGCAGAAATGCAAAAAGGTTAAATACAAAAATCAGGTGAATAAAATAGAACGTATATGACAGAAAGGCTGCATCTGCAAGCCGTGTCATTTCCGTAGTAAGACCTGTAACGCCAAGCCCGAAGACCAGGCCCAGAAGATACCAGTCCTTGTATGAACTGACCTGATCGGTCTTGCTTATGCGGTCCTTAATCATCATGGCACTGCCGATTACAAGGGCAACACCTGCAATATTTGCCAGCCATTTTACAGGATTAAGCTGTGAATAGGGTCCGTGTATACCGAACACATAAAGTACTACAAAGAATATATTTGTTACTATAAACAGCCCAATGAATGAATAGAGAACCATCATATGGGATGTGGAACGTTCCCTGTTTTCAGTGCACTCGGTAAACTTATCATGCTTTAAAATAGTAGGGATAATCTTGACAAGCGCCTGAACAAATCCAGCGGGGTCAATTTTTTCTTTTTTCGTTTTTCCACTGCTTAAGGCGTTTTCATGGATGTCGCCTATAAAGCGTTTAAGGCCAAGAGCAAAGATAGCAACAACCCAACCGGCAAGAGGAATAAAAATAAGGTCGACAAGCCATGTTGAAAAGAAATGGCTGTGGACGATTTCATCACCTCCGGGTTTGAAGTTGAGAAGCCCGGTAACCAGACCGAGTACAATAAATATAATCGTCGGGATAATAAAAAGAACCGGCAGCTTTTTGGGGTCATTGATAAGTTCCCCGAAAAATTTTGGCGTCGCGTATTCTCTAATGGCATAAGCGCGGATTGCCGCCAGAACATCTCCCGGTTTTGCTCCACGCGGGCACAGGGTTGAACAGTCACCACATTGATGACACAGCCAAATGTCATGACTTGTTACAAGTCGGTCCTTTAATCCCCAGGAAGCTGCTATCATTTCCTTTCTTGGAAAAGGTTTATTGTCCGGGGAAATAGGGCAGACTACCGAGCAGGTGGCGCACTGAAAACATTTTTTAAGGCTGTCTCCTCCCTCCTGGTTGATCACCTTGATAAATTCAGAATCAGGCTCGATAAGATATTTTCCAGCCATATTTATACCTCCATATACAAACTTAAAAGTAAAGCGTGGTTTTTTCAAACCACGCTTATTATATTTCTAGAATCCCTTGAATGGGTTCGGCCCCAGTGCTTCGACTTCTTCAACAAAATCGTTTATTATTTTCGGGACTTTGTCATAATCATCGATAGCTACTTCAAACTGCGCGACACGTTCTTCTTCCAGAGCCAGACTTGAAAGTGCATCACCGATTTTTTGCATTCTGATATCAGCAAGTTCACTTCCTTTCACAAAATGACACTGGTAATCATCACCGTGTTTACAGCCGAGAAGGAAGATCCCGTCCATGCCCTGGGCAAGCGCATCCTTAATCCAGATTACATTTACAGATCCCAGGCATCTTACGGGGATAAGCCGTACATCAGCAGAATATGACAGGCGGTTAAGGCCTGCAATATCGAGTGCCGGATATGCATCGTTTTCACATACAAGGCCGAGGATCCTGAACGGCGGTTCGTCATAATCATCTTCAGACGGGACGCCGATGGCTTTTACCTGTGAGCCGATGCTGTCGATATTATAATCTGCAAAGCCGATAATTCTTTCAGGGCAGGCACCCATACATGTGCCGCATCGTCTGCAGCGTGTCGGGTTTGGTTTAGGTGTTCCTTTTTCATCATCGTCGAGTGCGCCGAAAGGACATTCCTCGGTACACCTTTTACATTGTGTACATCTCTGGAAGAAAAAGTCCGGAAACGTCATGTCGCCTGATCTGGGATGTACGGAAACTCCCCTGTTGGAAGAATCTATACACTGGATTGCCTTTAAGGCGGCACCGCTTGCATCTTCCATTGATTCCTCGATGGTCATGCTGCGTCGGATACATCCTGCGGCATAGATTCCGGTTCGCTGGGTTTCATACGGAAAACATATAAAATTTGAGTCGGCAAATCCGTCAAAAAGATCATTGTCACGGAATCCGGGGCCCTGGCGGTATGCAAGGTTGACAACAGGGTCATCTACAGTTACAGGTACCATTCCTGAGGCCAGAACCACCATGTCGGCTTTTAGCTGAATTTTTTCTCCAAGAAGCGTATCGTCTGCTTCAACTATCAGTCCGGCACCGTTTTTTGATACACTTGCAATGGTTCCTTTTGTCAGAAAAATTCCCTCATCCTGCTGGATGCTCTTGTAAAAATTTTCCTGCAAGCCCGGGGTTCTCATATGCTGGTAGATTACATAAGCTTTACCATCGGCATAGTCTTCCCTAACATACTTGGCCTGTTTAAGGGAAACAAGGCTTGTCACTGAACCGGCGTAGTTAAAATCTTTATCATCATCTTTGTCAGGACTCTGGATGAATACAACATTTTTTGCTTCCTTGCCGTCTGACGGACGTACGATTTTACCTTTTGCTGCAATTTCCTCAAACTGCCAGTTGGTTACAACATCAGGTAAATCACCTGCACCGAGATGGGCAAACTCTTCGCCTTCGATTTTGTCAGGCCGCCATCCTGCAGCCAGTATTACTGCACCGAACTTTTCACCGTCAGGATCGAACTCCAGAATGTCATTTTTGCCTTCATTATATTTCAGGAACGCTTCATGTTGCTGTTCTGCTGTAAGTTCCTTTCCTTTTTCATCCACTTTCATTTCATCAGGAAGCGGATATGGAACGTCGAATTCAATCTTTTCGCCGGGTTTTTTCAGGGTTACTGTGAAGTTGCCTGGTTCGCCGGCTATACGTGCAACAATAGTCTCTGTCTTGACTTCAATTTTTGACTCAGCATCAACAGCCTTGATCTTTGCATCAACAATAGGTGAAATCAGTTCCTCATAGGGTGCATCCACAGGAAGCTGTTTGCGCATTTTTGCAGCTTTCCCTCCCAGGGCAGCCTTTTCCTCTACTATTGTTACATCATATCCGGCTCCTGCAGCATCGAGTGCTGCCGACATGCCTGTTATACCACCACCGATCACAAGAATTTTACTTGAAAAGTTATCAAGCTTGTAAGGTTCGGGCAGATCAACTTTTTCAACCCTTGCCATTCCCATTTTGATGTAATCTTCAGCCAGCATTTGAAGCTTGTCAAAGTGTTCCCCGTCATCTTTCTGCTCCTCAGTGAGGGCGGGAAATTCTGATCTTGGATGAGACCAGACAACCTGTTCTCTCAGATTGACCCTTTCTACAATACAGCCGTCAAACTTGAAAACATCAAAATTGACACGCCTTGAACAGGCGCCGATTACCAAGGTATTAGTACCCTTTTCATCTATATCTTTTTTTATCAGATCAACGCCTTCCTTACTGCACAGAAACTGGTGGGTCTGGACCGGAAGTCCCTCTTCCTCGGGCACGCCGCAAATATTCTTCATGTCAAGGACGTCTCCGATTCCGCAGCCTGTGCATATATATACACCATATTTTTTATCCATGGTTAACCTCCTACCTCTTCACCAGGGTTTGAATCGCTTTAAGAGCCATACCGGTAGCATTCTGATT
>JAFDJC010000289.1 GCA_019307665.1 Deltaproteobacteria bacterium
ATTGGGGCCTGCTCTTTCAAAAAGAAACATCCCCTTTTGCCTTGTTCCGAAAAGGCGGATGAAAGCGCGCAGAAACCAACCTCTACCGATTTGGTGTGCGCATATTGAAATGCCTGGATAACATTCTGGGCGAAAACAAGTTTCTTTTGAACGGCCTCTATTAAGCCCGTGCTTTTCAATGCCTTTATCGCGGCCGCGCCATAAGGTGCTGTCTCCGGATTGGCAATGGAAATTTTATTTATTCCCTGCATCATCAGGGCTTCTTGCCAGTCTTTGGCAGCGCATAGTTTTTTTTTCACTGTCCAAAGGACGGCCCTGCCTCGCGCATAAACAAATGTACTATGGGTCAACCCTTCCTTCAGTAATCGTTCAGGCCGACGTTCATCAGCCGCCAGGAACAGATCATAGGGTGCCCCGTGTATGATCTGTCCGTAGAGGTTACCCGTGGACGTGTAGGTTGCATTTATTTTTACAGAGGTTTTGTTTTCAAATTCGTGGGCAATTTCCTGGAAAGGCAACATGAAGTTCGCTGCTACACCAATTGTCAGCCTTTCTTCGGCAAGGAGTGGTTGATGCAAGAAGAGGCATGTACACATAATTAAAAAAAAATATTTTTTATTCTTGATTCTTTTCATCTAGTTTTCCAATCTCATTTAAAAATATCCGAAATTCACACTTCGAAAAGTTGTTGATTTTGTCTTCAAGCCTTCGATATTCATTAATGTATTTTTCAGCGAACGGCGTAAGTTCTGTTCCCCCCCGATCGTTCCCTCCCCGCTTTCTTATGAGAATTTTGTGCTCAAGATTTTCCTCCAGCCGATTCAGCATGTTCAGTGCCTTTACATAGGATAGGCCCATACTCTTTGCGGCCTGATTGATGGAGCTGTGCTCTTTAATCTTTTCCAAAAGACGAAGCGGTCCGGGTCCCATGATGGGAATATCAGGCTTTTTAGAAATACTGACTTTTACTCTGATATCCATCCCGTTATTTATTTCAAAATATATCGGAAAAGTCAAATGCTTTTGAAGGGAAAATAGCTGGATTATTGTTTTGAGGAATATTGGAGAAAAATGGTCGGCGGAATAGCAATTAAGTTAATGACTCGGATTATACTGGATTGCGGAATAAACCCGTTACCACAGCAATCTTTTCAGGAGGACCAAGGACAAAAAGTATATCGTTAGCAAAAAGTTGGGCATCGCCGTCCGGATTGGACAATATTTTTGAGTCCCGGCGTATTGCCAGTACGGTAATGCCATATCTTTTTCTCAACTCAATCTGAGACAATGATTTTCCTGCAATGGATGACTGTACACCAATGCGCAGGGAACTGATTTCCACATCGGGAAGCTGAAGTTTCAGATCGGAAAAAGATGCCGCCTCTCTGGAAATGTTTCGCAACATCTTATAACCATCTGATCGCACAACAGCGACGAATTCCTCGATTTCATCTTTAGGGATAAGATATTTTGCCAAAACCCGGGTGAAGATTTCTACTGCTGTCTCAAACTCCTCAGGAATGACTTCATCAGCCCCTAATTCATGCAGGGGCATCATTTCTTGAAGGAAGCGAGATCGAACAATTAAATGGACTTTCGGACTAAGCCTCCTGACTATCTCAGTAATTCTACGGGTTGCTGTAGGATCGTTGATTGCCACGACAACAATTCTTGCATTTTGGATGCTTGCGTGTTGCAGTATCGCTTTCTGGGTCGCATCACCGTAGTAGATCGGTTCACCCTTTGATTTTTCCGCCCTTACTGTTTCAGGATTCATTTCAACAATAACATAGGTGATACCCATCATTCGAGCCGCTTGTGCCAAATGCCTGCCGGTTACTCCAAAACCAATGACAATAAGATGGTCTTTTCTTTCTGAAACACCCATTTTGTTAACAGGCGCGAGCCCTGATATCAACTTCTTAGGAAAGGGCAACCGCAGGGCGACATCTGCCAGGCGAGGCGCCAGTGTCATGATAAATGGTGTTGCCGCCATGCTTAGAATCGAGACAGCCAGAAAGACCTGATAAATATTTCCGGCAAGCAAACCATGTTCAACACCGGCTCTGGATAAAATGAAAGAGAATTCACCGATCTGGCCGAGCGCAAGACCGACTAAAATTCCGGTGCGAAGAGGAAACCCCAATGTAATTGCTACAGAACCTGCAATGATGGATTTCAAAACCAGAACGCATAATACAGACAGCGCGATAAGCACCGGTCTTTGGAAAAGGAAACCCACATCCAGGAGCATGCCGATGGAGATAAAAAAGAAGCATGTAAACACATCCCGGAAGGGCAGAATATTACCAAGTGCCTCATGGCTGTATTCGGATTCGGAAATGATCAATCCTGCCAGAAACGCGCCCAGGGCAAGGGATAGCCCTGCCCAGGAAGTCATCCATGCAACACCAAAACACATTACGACCACGCTTAACAGGAAAATTTCATGATTACGTGTTCTTGCAATTTGATACAATATGTAGGGGACAATCCATTTTGCAGAAACTATCACAAACAGGATGATACAGATTCCTTTGGCCAGAAGAACGAGGAGGGATTCACTTATATGCCCTGTTGCGCCGGTTAAAAGTGGTGTGATCAAGATCATTGGAACAACAATAATATCCTGAAAGATCAGGATGCCAAGAGTTGTGTTCCCGTGCGGACTATCAATCTCTGCCCTTTCCTGAAGCAGTTTGAGTACAATCGCCGTGCTACTCAAGCTTACAAGAAACCCGATGAAAACCGACTCACCAAAAGCTCGGCCAAACTGCTTGGATATTAAAAAAGTAGCCCAAAAGGTAAGGAACACCTGAAGCGAGCCGCCTAACAGGACGGACTTTCTGATTTGCAACAGCCTTTCAAGCGAAAATTCTATTCCAATAGTAAAAAGTAATAAAACAACACCGATTTCAGCAAAAATTTCAACTTCATGAATTGCCCCTATCAGCCCGATTCCGTATGGTCCGACGATTATCCCCGTAAGGAGGAATCCCACGACTGTAGGCACGCGAAGGCGATGGCATATAAAGAGGACAAAAATGGTCGGTCCCAAGATAATGAGGATATCTTTAAGCAGCGGTATTTCCATGTTTTACTTTTGTTTTCCGTCTTAAATTGTTTGGTGGGCATGACAAAAGGCGCAGAGGTATAAAAAGGGTTTAAGGTATAGGGTATAAGGTTTAAGGTATGGGCGATAGGGTAAAGGGGTATGGCAACTTCTTTCAACCTCAGACCTTATACCCTGTACCTTACACCCTACACCTTATACCTTGCGCCCATAGGCGCTACTGTTCTTTAATGGCCTTGCCACGCGAAACAAAGGAAATCCCCTGCTGCGAACTGGCACCAATCATTATCCCTTCAATAATGGGCTCGTTTACGTTATTTTCCGATTTCCATCTGACAATGAAGTTCGCACCTGAGCCGCCACTTTTATCCGATTCCTTTACCACGTAGCGTGTTGATGCCATGGCATTAAGTTTTACCGGATTTTTCAAATATTTCTGAAGCAGCTTCCCATCTGAACAAATATAATCCGCTGAAACGATGGTGATCGGATGGTTCGGATCCGTATTTCGTATGCTGAGCGTAACGGTTAAATCAAAAGAACGTTCCCGGTCACCGATGTAAATATGAGAATAAACGGGAACGTAAATGGTCTGACTTTTATATAGGTTGATTTCTGGTGACGCCTGGCATTTTGTGGCCAATAGAATTGCCGTTAACAACACACCCAAAAAGATTATAATACATTGTACTCGCAAATTGCTTGCCATTGTTTTTCTCCTTTTTGATGATTGTTGTCAAGGAG
>JAFDJC010000290.1 GCA_019307665.1 Deltaproteobacteria bacterium
AACTTGTTGCCTGGGTGCGACAGCACAAGAAGCCTTGAATGATCGTATATTATAAGAACAGCTTCTTGCCCTGCGGGCACCGGCAACGAGTTGCCGGTGTTACCCAACTGCAATGTATATATGCTAATCATATCAGGATTAAGATTAGGATTAAGATTAAGACTTGACCAACACTTTTAATTACACCCCATGTAGCGGAGCTGTAGCAAGTTTAGAGTAAGTAGCGCCGTCAGGTTTCAATTCGCTTTTAAAAAGGATGATTTTGTCAGCAGTAAACGGCTTGGTTTCAAATTCAGAAAATTCTCTAATTACAGATATAAGTTTTTTTGAATCCGTCTGTCCTTTAAATCGTTCCCCTTTAAACCGTCCGATAGTCAAGTGCCCCTTGAAAGGTCTTTTTTCTTTGGCAATACCTGTTGTTGAAAGAAGGTCATCAAGACTTTGCTGAAGTTTTTTAAGGATATCCGTATCCCCGTCGATTCCGGCCCAGAGTACCCTTGGCCGTTTTAAGCCTGGAAAAACACCTATGCCTTTGGATAAAAGCTGTATCGGATTATTTTTTTTACAGGTTTGTTCCAGGCAGCTTTCTATGGATTGAATCATTTTCGGAGCAATATCACCCAGAAATTTGAGTGTTATGTGGATATTCTCAGGCCTTACCCATCTTATCTTCAGGCCGCATTGCTTAATCTTTTTTTGCATGTTTCCGATTGCATCGATGATATTGTCGGGCAGTTCAATGGCAATGAATGTTCTGATTTTTTCAGTCATACTAATGGGCATGCTATACAAAAAAGAATAGAATTATTCTCAGCGTGATATTGCTGAATACTCCGGCAAGAACATCGTCAAGCACGACACCCGCGCCGCCGGGCAGTTTTTTTTCAATATTTCTTATGGGAAAAGGCTTTAAAATATCAAAAAATCTGAAGATAAAAAATCCTGCGACAGCCGAAGTCCATGTGAATTGAAGGCCGAGAAGCGTAACAAGCATACCGGCATATTCATCGATGACAATGCAACCCGGGTCTTTTTGCTTCGTTATTTTTTCGGTCTTGTCTGCAACCCATATGGAAAATAGGATAAAAAAGAATATTCCGGTAACCGCGGTTTTAATTTTCATCAATGAGAAAAAATAGCATAAAACCAGGCCTGCCGCAGACCCGAATGTTCCGGAAATGATAGGTATTAGTCCAACATAACAGCCAGTTGCACAAAAAAATGTAAGTTTTTCTTTAAGGTTTGATGTTTGGTATTTCATTGTTTGTTTTTAGCGTCTCCAGCTTCTTTTAGAATTGTGTCATAAACTATTTTAACAGGAATGTTTTTTTCAATGGCGATGGCTTTACAAATATCAAATTCAGGGACAATGCTGATGCTTCCGTCTGGACGCGTGATTTCTTTTACCTGTAGGTTGCCGTATGACGTTTCCACATTGCGCTGTTTTCTTGGAAGCGCCCTCCGGGTGACATCATAACATCTGACACCTGACGAGGTTGTTTCCGTTAAGATACGCGTCATGATGTTTTCTTTGGAGGACAAGGGGCAGAGCACATGCACCATGGTTCCAGGCCGGTTTTTTTTCATATAAACCGGAATCCAGTAAACATCCAGGGCATTGTCTTCAAAAAGACGATCCATCAGAAAACCAAAGAATTCAGGGTTCATATCATCGATGCAGGTTTCCACAAGCACAAGCTTTTCGTCTAAGCTGTCTGGTGTTCCTTCCGGCCCGTCTTTTATTTTATCCTGAATGGTTCCAATACTAATTCTCAAAAGATTGGGCATTACGTCAAGATCCCGGGAGCCGGCTCCATAACCTGTTTTTTGGATTACCATATCAGGCATCAGACCGAAGCCTGATGAAAGAGTCTTGATTATCGCCGCACCGGTTGGCGTTACCAGTTCATGGGGAATATCAGTTCCATATACCGGCACATCTTTAAGGATTTCGATTGTTGCAGGTGCAGGAACAGGCAATCTGCCGTGCCTGCAGTCAACAAAGCCTTTTCCTGAAGGGATCTTTGATGAAAATACGGTGTCAATACCAAGATAGTCAACGCAAAGCGCTGTGCCGGTTATATCAACAATTGAGTCAACTGCACCCACCTCGTGAAAATGAACCGCATCTGTTTCGCAGCCGTGTATTTTCGATTCGGCAAGGGCGATCTTTTCAAAGATTTCAAGGCTTGTCTTGCGGGCATTATCAGGCATGTTGCTATTAGTAATAAGTGATTTAATGGCCGCATAATCCCTTGATGTATTCTTGTCTTTTATCCTGACATCAACTTTTTTTGCGCCGATCCCCATTTTTGAGACAGAAGAAACAGAAAGTTCAAAATTGTTTTGGGGCAGAACGCCGGATATGGCGTCTTGGAGCCATTCCAAAGGAACACCAAGGTCTACAAAAGCGCCAAGTGTCATATCTCCGCTGATACCTGAAAAACAATCAAAATATGCATGCATTTTATTTAATTCCCTTTGGTTTCCTCTGGTTTTTTTAGGGCATGAAGTTTTATAATTTCGATTAACAGTTCCACAGACATGACCATATCCGACAACAGAATAGATTCCCGAACCGTGTGCATGTTCTCCATTCCAGTGCCCAGAACAATGGTATGGATTCCTTTTTTAAAGAAGATATTCGCATCAGCGCCACCGCCGCTTGATTTCAATTCCATGGTGCGGCCGAGGTTTTGAGATGCCTGTAACACTGTCCGGGTTACAGGATGGTCTTCCGGAATACGGGTTAGCGGAAAATCATTTTCAACGCTGACTTCAAGTTCAGGGAAACTATTGCCTGAAGCATCTTTTTTGCAGGCGTTGACCGTCTCCTGAAACGCTTTCACCATTTTTTCCGTAACCTGGTCGAGCTTTTTATTGCTGTGACTTCTTACCTCGCCATGAACCTCAACATAGTCCGGTACGATGTTGGTGGCAACACCGCCTTGAATAGTGCCGATATTGCATGTGGTTTCATGATCTATTCTGCCTGAATCAATATTTGAAATCGCTTTGGCTGCAATGGAAATTGCATTGACGCCGCTTTCAGGCGCAACGCCGGCATGGGCGCTCTTCCCAAAGACCTGGAATTTGAGCCGGTTGGCAGCCGGCGCCCTGGTTACAATGATGTCAGTGTCCGATGTGTCAAATACATAGCCGTATTTTGCGGTAATAAGACTGAAGTCCAGGTTTTTCGCGCCTTTAAGTCCCACTTCCTCGCATGTAGTCAAGACCAGTTCAATTGGACAGCAGGGAAGGTTATTTTCAGCAATAACCGTTATGGCTTCAAGAATAATGGCAATGGCGCTTTTGTCGTCAGCGCCGAGGATTGTTTTACCATCACTTTTGAATCTACCGTCTTCAAAGATAACATTGATTCCCTTTCCCGGTTGTACTGTATCCATGTGAGCGCTTAAAAGGAGCGGGGGAGATGCTGTATTGCCTTTAAAATTGATTACAAGGTTACCTGTATTGCTGCCGGTTTTGACGGCAGAGTCATCAAAGACAGCAGTCCCGCCCAAAGCCTTCGAAAGAACAACTATTTTTTCGGCAACAGCTTTTTCATTTGTTGACTCGCTGTTGATTTCAACAAGGGTTTTAAATAGAGTGGAAAGGCGATTCTGGTTTATCATGCTCTAAAACGTGTCTCCATATTCCGACAAATTTGTTGACAGAAAACAATGATGAATAATATATTTTCTTTCAACGGAAGTGCGCAGCTTACTGGTGAGGCTCCCGGACTTCAAATCCGGTGTGAGGCGCTAAAACCGTCTCGGGTGGGTTCGATTCCCATGCACTTCCGCCAT
>JAFDJC010000291.1 GCA_019307665.1 Deltaproteobacteria bacterium
GCCTGCGGCACGATTTCAACTCCCCGGGATGATCAGTTGTTATCGCAAATCGGCAGTGCCGACGTACGGAAGAAACGCGATCGTCCTTGCTCTTTTAATGGCATGGGTCAATGCCCGCTGATGTTTTGCGCAGGTTCCGGATATTCGCCGCGGGATAATTTTCCCACGCTCAGTGATAAAGTATTTGAGTTTCTTTGGATTCTTATAATCAATTTCCAGGCTGGAATCGGCACAGAAACGGCATACTTTTCTACGGTGAAAAACTCTTTTTTTCCCTCTTTTTTTCTGTCGTGAGAATGCCATGGGTTACGCCTCCTCGCTGCTGTCAGTTGCTTTGGTTTCCTCAGTCTCTTCCGGTTCAGGCGTATCTGCGGCTTCGGCTTCAGTCTTGGTCTCCTGCGGGGCTTCGGCTTCAGTCTTGGTCTCCTGCGGGGCTTCGGCTTCAGTCTTGGCCTCCTGCGGGGCTTCGGCTTCAGTCTTGGCCTCCTGCGGGGCTTTGGCTTCAGTCTTGGCCTCCTGCGGGGCTTCGGCTTCGGTCTTGGCCTCCTGCGGGGCTTCGGCTTGGACTGTTGCTTTCATCCGTTCCGCTTCCGCGGCTTTTTCCTGGGCGAGGTCAGCCAGGATTTTTTCCGAGTCAACGTCCTTGTCAAGCAGAACCGTCATGAATTTCAGCACACGGTCATCAATCCTGAAAAATCTCTCGATTTCACTTACCAGTGCGCCGTTTCCGCAATAATCTACACGGACATAATACCCACGGGTCTTTTTCTTGATGTCGTAGGCTAGTTTTTTAGCTCCCCAGTCATCGACCCCTATAAAGGCCCCGTTAAACTGTGGTATCAGTTCCATGACCCTGTCTAGAATAGGAGCCCTGCCTTCATCAGAAAGATCAGGGTCAACAATAATAATGGTTTCGTATCTTCGCATTTACCCTCCTTATGGATGTTAAGCCCCGGGTTTTCCGGAGCAAGGATCGGGCATTTCTTTGCCCATAATAAAAACAATCCTAATAACATCCGTTCCTCTTTCTTGTCAAGCAGTATGTCCGAAACAGTTAAAATAATGTTATGAGGTCGGCTGCATGTTCTAACTGAATGTAATTACAATATTTAATGCGTTCTGCGGCCTGGCCCTGCGGGTCCCTTCAGAGATTTCCTGCCTTGCCCTGCCCGCATGAAACGGCGGCTGGTCACCAAAGGATTCCGTTATGCATGGAATACAGGGTCTTACGCTTTTCCAGAACCCCGCTGATGCTTCTTTGCGCATTCGGGGCAAATGCTATGACTAAAATCAGCATCTGAATGATCTTTAATATAACTTTCAATCTGATTCCAGTATCCTTTGTCGTCTCGTATTTTCTTGCAAGAAGCACAGACAGGGAGTAATCCGCTCAATTGTTTAATTTTAGCGATCGCGTCCTGGAGTTTGTCTCTTTCCTGCCGTAGCCTATTTTTCGCTTTCTTGCGATCGGTGATATCATGAGAGGCTCCGTACATTCCGATTATTGAATTCGATCGATCCCTTATCGCTTTCACATTGTTTTCCATCCACACTATGGAGCCGTTTTTGTGGTAGTATTCCACCTCTATGTTGATGGATAGGTCTGAATCAGCATCCTGCATTTTATCGCGTTCATGCTTGTCCAGAAACATCGCCATAATTTGTTCAAGAGATTCCGGAGTGACCATTTCCTCAAATTTTTGCCGCTTCCGTTCTTCGGGTGTAAACCCGAGCACTTTCTCGATGGAGGGGCTCACGTAGGTTGTATTAAAATCCATATCAAGCGTCCAGACAATATCGGCCATATTTTCGGCCAGGAACTTGAATTTTTCTTCGCTTTACAGTATAGCCTCAATGGCGCGTTTGCGTGCTGTGATATCCCGTAGGGCCATGATTCGACCGATCGTGTTTCCATTCCGCCCAAGTAGTTTCGAGACCCGAACATCATAAATGTTTTTCTGGCCGTCAACGCGAATTGGCACTTCGCTACGCCTCATATTCTCAATAATTCTTTGCAGCACCGGGAATTTTTTAAATACCTGTTGTGTTTGTTTAACAATATCTTCCGAGACTTTTGTTTTGATTATCGCCCCGGCTGCTGTATTGAAATTCACGATACGGTTTCTTTCATCAAAGACAATAATGGCGTCATCCATTTCCTTAAACACTTCGGTTTTGGCAACAGGAAATATGTCCAACAGATTATGCCGGAAAAAACCCCAGGCCATTGAACCGGCGACTAATGAAAGGGCTATCGGGCTGATATCCATATTCTGGACCGGACTGTGACCTGAAATGTAGATAGCGTTCGCGGCCCAGACAGATGCGACAGCCGCCAACATTACCAGCGCCTGAGCACGTTCAAATCCAGAAGCAGTGTAAGAAATTTTTAAAAGAATAACGCTAATCAGCACTACAAGAGAATAGTGATAGGCAATAATGATCCACCACAGCAGACCATGATGTAACCCGAGCATGTCAACGGCCCTGGTATCAATGTGGTAATAGCCAGTAAAAACTAGCTTGTGAAGCGGGTTTGTCCAGACAAGAATGATAATTAACGTGATGATGGCAAAAAGAACCCAGCGTAGGAATCCAATCATCCTTGATCGGATTCCAAAGACTGTAAGCACAAAAAGGAGTGTCAGCGGCAGAAGCGGTGCAATGCCAAAATACTGGCACTTGGTTAATAGTATTTTGCTCCCGTGGTTAAGGTCGAGATAAAGCATGCCTTCGCTCAGTGACCAGAATGATGCTGCCAGGCAGGCAAAAAATAGATACCATGCGCCACGGGCTTTATGGCGCGCTAAAGTATATTGTGAAACAACAAAAATGCACAGCGCTGCGAATATAAAAGGGAAAGAATATATATACGAGAAGTCTTTTACCATCTCAAATACCAATTCCTAACAGATAAACTCAGAGTTCATCGACGGGGCATAGAGTTCAACATCTTCGTCCACAAGAAAACGGGATGTGGCATGGCATCCAAAAGTTAGCAATCAATACAGAGAGTTATTGGATATACTATGCTTCTATATTACATTAAACAGATAAAATTTTAATGCGCACCGGGTAAGAATAGCAGGTTTAAGAAAAAATACAAGATATGGGGTATTTTAGATCAGGATAATAATTGGGAACTTGCCATCAGGACAACATATCATTCATAGCAGCATGTTTTGATATATTCAAATCTTGTCGTTTTGACTGGATTGGGCACAAAAAAGCACCGGTTTGGCCAGGTTTGGCGACCCACTAAAAAAGGCCCCTATGTGATAGGCGCCTTAAATTATTGATTTTATATGGTGGGCCGTCTCGGAATCGAACCGAGAACCTACTGATTAAGAGTCAGGTGCTCTGCCTAGTTGAGCTAACGGCCCGTGTGTACTGCCTTGAAAACGTAAAGTCGCTTCCTAACAAATTTCAGATGCGCTTGTCAAACCATTTCTTTAATTTTACCATTTTGATTTCAAGAAAGCGTACTTGCCAATAAAACTTATATTTACAGACGATTAGAAGCGGTTTCAAAACCGCTTCTAATGCCTCCACGGCGGTTTTTCATGCTTCTGTTTGTCCCTTTTGCGGTCCCTTTTCCAGGGAGGGTCTTTCTTCCTGCCATTTTTGCCGGATGATGAATTAAAAGATCCATCGGCACTGATGTCGATGGTGTAGCTACCGGGTTTTTTGGGGGCCGTCGGAACTGTATCGGCCGGAGGTGACCGGTCCGGTTTTTCTTTGGGCAGGGGCGAACCGGTGAAACAGCCCGCGGGGATGAAAACGGCCG
>JAFDJC010000292.1 GCA_019307665.1 Deltaproteobacteria bacterium
GGAGAAGAAGCATCATTTCTGGCATTTACTGACGGAAAAACCATACTGCCCCTCCCTTCATCCCAGGATCACAAGGCGATATTCGACAATGACAAAGGGCCGAACACAGGAGGAATGGGAGCTTATTCTCCGGCACCTGTTGTAAACGGTTATCTCCACAAAAAGATTATGAAAGATATTATAGAACCCACTGTACGTGCAATGGCAGCTGAAGGAAGACCGTATAAGGGAGTTCTTTACGCAGGTCTTATGATTGACAGGGATCGCATCAAAGTGCTTGAGTTCAATGCGCGGTTCGGTGATCCTGAAGCACAGCCGCTCTTAATCCGTTTGAAAAACGATATCATCCCCGTGATGGAAGCAACTATCGATGAACGCCTTCACGAATGCGAACTTGAAATTGATGAACGTGCATCTGTATGTGTTGTCATGGCATCAGGAGGATATCCGGGCGAATATAAAAAAGGAATGCCGATTTCAGGTCTTTCAGATGTAAAGCGTATGCGGGATACAGTTGTATTTCATGCCGGGACTTCCGTAAGTAAAGGCAAAATCACGGCATCCGGCGGCAGGGTGCTCGGTGTTACCGCACTCGGCAATACAGTAGAAGATGCAATTAAAAAAGCATATAGTGCTGTATCGAAAATATCATGGAAAGATGTATATTATCGAAAAGATATCGGCGAAAAGGCGGTCAACCGGTTTAACACGCCTCCCATCGTGAGCATAGTGATGGGAAGTGACTCAGATGCAGAAACAATGGAGGAGGCTGCCGCGATCCTGATAAAATTCGGCATACCCTTTGAAATGACGGTTGCCTCAGCCCATAGAAGCCCTGAACGTGCTGCAGCATATGCTGCCTCGGCAAAAAAACGCGGAATAAAGGTTATGATCGCAGGCGCGGGCATGGCTGCGCACCTTGCAGGAGCCATTGCCGCCCATACCACACTCCCGGTCATCGGTGTGCCCATCGACGCATCACCCTTAAAGGGATTTGACGCACTGCTCTCAACCGTACAGATGCCTCCGGGCATTCCGGTTGCGACTGTGGCCGTCGGCAAACCGGGCGCAAGGAACGCCGGGATATTGGCGGTACAGATTCTGGCTGTTTCAGATCCGGACCTGTCAGAACTGCTCGAAGAGTTTAAAAGAGATATGGCGGCAGGCGTTGAAAAAAAAGCAAAAAAAATTGAACGACAATTCTAAGGTACTGACGGTTGACCCTGTTTCCCCTCAAGCCGATATAATAGACCTGGCAGCGGAAACAATAATCATGGGTGGTGTTGTATTATTTCCCACAACATGCCTTTACGGGCTTGCCGCGGACGCCATGAATGAAGATGCTGTCCGAAAAATATACAGTATCAAAAAACGATCTGCCGGTAATCCTATTCTGGTCCTTGTCAAAAACCATGAAGCACTTGAAAAGATAACCGTATCAATCCCTTTTGCTGCGGCAAGGATAATGGAAAAATTCTGGCCTGGAAACGTCACCATCGTATTTGAAGCAGGAAAAGAAGTGCCTTCTATCATCACTGCCAAAACGGGAAAAATCGGTGCAAGGATACCTGCACATGATGTGGCACTGTCGTTGACGAAAAGACTGAAAAATCCTGTGACCGGTACAAGCGCCAATATTTCTGAGAACACGGGATGTTCGGTAATTTCCGATATCAGCCCTGAAATTATAAGGCAGGCGGACCTTATCCTGGATGCAGGATCCCTAAAAGGAGGCATCGGCTCAACAGTGATTGATGTAACCGTAACACCCCCAAAAATCCTGAGGGAGGGTACAACAAGCGCAGCCGATATTTTTAACTGTCTTTAAGGCTTAATATTGACATTTAAATTCTGTTTGCATATACAACATTCAATTCCGTGCCGGAGTGGTGAAACTGGTAGACGCAGAGGACTCAAAATCCTCCGGGGGCAACTCCGTGCGAGTTCAATTCTCGCCTCCGGCACCATTATACAAATAAGGGGTTAGCAAGTCTCAAAGCTGCTAAACCCTTTTTTCTTTTTATGGTCTTTTGCTGATTTATCCCCACTCTGTCCCCACTTTTAATGTGAAACAAAAGGAAATAGGGGCATCAAAGTGATACTGCCAACTTTTCTTTTCAATTGGTATTCACCAAAGATGAGACTATGAAACGACGGGTATCCTTCCCGGGTTGGAAATGGTAATGTTTTTTTCCTAAAAAAATATTAACCACAACCCAGAAAGGAGATACCAAATGAATTATATCGGAGTAGACTGCCATATTTCAACCCTGGATTTTGCCGTGGTCAGTGAAAAAGGAACAGTCAAAAACAAAGCTCGTGTAAAAACAAGCGTCAAAGGATTTATGGAATTTATAAACACCGTGCCCAAACCCAGAAAAATCTTTATTGAAGAAGGCACACTTGCAAGCTGGTTATTAGAAACCAGTATGCGATACGGAGAGGAATTAATTATAACCGATCCCAAGACCAATAAATGGATCGGCAAATCAATGGCGAAGAGCGATGAAATCGATGCAGAAAAGCTTGCACAGCTGGCAAGAGGCGGATATATCAAAGCTGTTTATCATCCAGTAAACAAAAAAAGGCGGTTTAAGGAGCTGGTTTTTGCCTATCATGACACCATAAAAAGTCAAATCAGGATTAAAAACAAACTCAAGGCCCGCTTCCGGACAGAAGGCATACCATGTAATGGGAGCACCGTATATTCTCAAAACTTCAGAAATGAATGGCGGAGCAAACTTCCTGATAACCCAATTGCCCGTCTGATCGCAGATGAATTATGGAAGCAACTGGATCAATTGCATGAAGCCAAGAAATCTCTTAAAAAAAATATCGAGACCGAGAGCAAGCAGTATCCTGTGATAAAGCGTTTTATGAAGGTTCCCGGCATTGGTCTTATTCATGCGTCCACTATATTCGCTATCATAGATACGCCATATCGATTTTCAAACAAAAAGAAATTGTGGATGTATGCCGGTATCGGCCTTACAAAGAGAGGGTCCGGCGAGAAAGTGTATTCAATAAAATTAACAAGAGAATATAATCGACAATTAAAAAACGCCATTAAGAAGGCGGTTGAATCTGCAATTTTTGCTAAGGACAATCAGTTTAAAAGGCAGCATTTAAGGTTAACGTTAAAACAGGGGCTTCCATCCCACAAGGCAAAATTAACCGTGGCAAGAAGTATATTGGCGACATTATACGGAATGTGGAAAAGTGGAGAAGAGTATGATCCCGATATAGACAAAAAAAGGAAAGAAATCAATAAAACATAGTTTCGTGCATACCCTTTTGTTAAGCTTTTTTCGATATATCAGCCAGCGATGGATATGCATGGAAGAGGGAAAGTATCAGTGATCTATTGGCCCGTAAGGTCCTATTGAAAGATGTGTATGCACCCTTAATTTCCATAAATTTTCATAGGCCATAGAGTCTCCAAAGGATGTATGAGATAAAACTGTAACAATTTTATTTCCAATAAAAATAGAAAATAATTATCATCGTGTTTAAACTGATATTTGTATAAAAATGCATTGGCAATGGGGCACGTAACTTTCAATAAAAGTACAGGATACCCTGAGACCTCAAAAAAATAGTTTTTTGGGGTAATAGGAGAAGTATTTTCTTGACTCTCCGTTTCAAGGATATACCACAACCAAAAACGTTCAAAATTTGTTTGAGTTAAAATAATTATATTTAAACCTGTACCCGACATGATTTGCCAGCTTCGATAAAAAATTATCCTTCAATTTTTCTT
>JAFDJC010000293.1 GCA_019307665.1 Deltaproteobacteria bacterium
CGAGCCTGTTATTTTTTCTCAAACGACCCGCTGAGTCTCCAGTTTCTCAATAACCATAGGCCAATAGGCCAATAGGCCAATAGGCCAAGGATATCTCATTAATAAATATCTGAAACTCGCTTTGCTCAGACAGTCACCTATTTATTAATGAGACATCCTTGGCCCTTTCCATCTTTGTGATAAGTTACTTTTTTAACGCATCACGCTCATCCAGTTCGTCCAGTATCTTTTCCGCTTCCTCGAGATTGTCGGCAGTTAAAGCTATATAACCGGCATCATCGCCGATGCGATCCAAAAGCTCTTTTCCAGCCTCGATACCGACACGAACGGCCCTGGACATTCCCTTTTCAGATAACAGGTCCTGTATTTTAATGATTTCATGTATATCATTTTCATCAATATCCCGCACATCAAGAATTCGGGTGATACAAGAAAAACCATGATCGAGTCTATGGATTTCCTCTTCGATTCTTTTGGATGAATCTGCGACTTTGTCTTTTCGTACCCTTCCCAGGGTAAGATATAAACGGTTTTTCAGTATATCGACTTTGATCTCCAGCATAATTCGCTGCCTCCGGCAATTGTGGGGTTGAATATTAAAACTCTGCCTGCTAAGAAGGTAAAATAAAAAAAAAGGAATCTATTGTCAAGATGTAAGGAAAAGACTAAACTTTTTCCGTTCATTCCGAATAATTGATATGGAGGAAGGCCATGGCATATTGCAAGAACTGTAATCGGTCTCATAATGTTGGTTTTATTTCCACAAGACTTGCCGGAACAGATGGCGTTTCTCTGGAAACGGCAAAATGGGCAGATGTCTTTGAAAAAAAAGGGTTTACCTGCTTTTATTTTGCCGGCGAGCTGGACCGTCCCGCTGACCATTGTTATCTGGCTCCCATAGCGCATTTCAACCACCCTGAAATTGAAGAAATCAATAATAATGTATACGGTGTATACGAGCGGGGACGTTTTGTTACACAAAAGATTCAGGATTTGAAAGACAAGCTCAAAGACCAGCTTTATGAATTTATCGACAAATTTCATATTGAACTGCTTGTTCCTCAAAACGCCTTGACCATACCGTTAAATATCCCCCTCGGCCTTGCGATAACGGAAATACTGTGCGAACAACGCATACCTGCCATTGCACACCACCATGATTTTTTCTGGGAGCGCCAGCGTTTTCTGACCAATGCTGTCTGGGATTATCTGAACATGGCTTTCCCGCCGCACCTGCCGGGAATTCAACATGTGGTCATCAATTCTTCTGCCGATAACCAGCTCAGTCTGAGGAGCGGTATCTCTTCAACTACTATTCCCAATGTCATGGATTTTGAAAACCCGCCTCCTGCTGTTGATGAATATTCATCCGATGTTCGAAAGGCGTTAGGCATCCAGGATGACGAACTGTTTATCCTTCAGCCCACACGTGTTGTTAAAAGAAAGGGAATAGAACATGCCATTGAACTAGTGAACAGGCTGGGCCTGAAAGCAAGGCTTGTCATATCTCACTCAGCCGGAGATGAAGGATTTCAATATGAATGCCGGGTAAAAGACTATTCGGATTTGCTGAAAGTCAATACACTTTTTGTCTCCGACATTATAGGTGAAAGAAGGGGTACAACACCTGACGGCAGAAAAATTTACACCCTTTATGATGTCTACCCCCATGCAGATCTTGTCACATATCCATCAAATTTTGAAGGATTCGGCAATGCGTTTCTGGAAGCCGTCTATTTCCGAAAACCCATTGTAGTCAACACTTACTCCATTTATTCCATGGATATCAAACCCAAGGGTTTTTCCGTTATCGAAATTGACGGTTTTGTTACTGAAAAGGCAGTTGCGGAAACCCGAAAAGTGCTGGAAAATCCTAAGCTGCGTGACAAGATAGCGGATCACAACTATGAAATAGCCCGTTGCTACTATTCGTATAGTGTTTTGCAACGTGAATTGTCTAACCTGATAAGTAAAACCATAGGTTGTTATGAGTAAAGGAGATTGTTATGATTAAATTTCGTCGCTTCGAATTTGCGCTTCTTTTTTCTTCTTTTGTGTTTCTGACCTTTGGCTGCACTGCCGCCACCCGAAGCCGGATGATGGTAGACGGCATGAAGCCGATGATGGAAAAAATGAATATCGCGGTAAATCAAAACCCCGATGTTGAAACCGTTAGAAAAGCCATGCCGGCAAGCCTTGTTCAGCTTGATGGTTTTATTGAAGTCTCACCTGACAATGAAGATATTCTGCTGAGAGCAGCTGAAGCATATGGCGGATATGCATTCCTGTTTATTGAAGATACAAACCGGAAAAGGGCCGCAAACCTGCATAAAAAGGCAAGGGATTATGCCCTGAGGGTTTTAAAGCATAACCCGGCATTTAACGATGCGCTTGGAAAATCAAATGATGAATATTCTGCCGCGCTTCAAACCCTTACCAAGGAAGATGCTCGGGCCCTTTTCTTTGCCACAAACAGCTGGATGTCATGGATCGGCCTTTCGTACCACTACAATACAAGGGGAGGTGTAGACGTTCCAAAAGTTCTTTTAATGCTGGACAAACTCTTGGAGCTGGATGAAACATTCAATTACGGGGCGCCTCATGCCTTGGCTGCTGTATATAATGCAGCCAGGCCCATTTCAGCAGGAGGTAATCCTGATAAAGCAAAATATCATTTTAAAAAAGCATTTGAAATATCCGAATCAAAATTTCTGATATGGCACTATTTATATGCCAAGTATTATGCGGTTCAGAATCAGAACCGTAAGCTTTTTGTATCAACACTTAAAGATATTATCTCCGCGCCTGTAGATCTTTTGCCGGAAAAAAGATTTGCAAACGAGGCTGTAAAATTAAAGGCAAAGCATCTGCTGTCTAAGGCTGATATGCTTTTCAATTGTGAAAATCCGGAAATGGCTGTATTTTCATATATTATGGCAGAAAAAGAATATTAAACTCGGGAGGATTGAGTCATGACTTCAAAAAATAAAAACTATTCGCGAAGGGATTTTTTTAAAACAGCAGGCGTAGCAGGTGCAGGTGCAATTATCGCCCCAAATATACTGAAGGCTGCCGATAAAACAGGGTCTGAATCTTCTAACAATGCCATTGTTACGACACGGCCTTTTGGAAAAACAGGTGTATCTGTGCCGATCCTTTCCCTTGGGGGCGGGTTCGACATTACCACCAATCAAATTATTGTTAATGTGGCGGCAAAGTGGGGAGTTACATACTGGGACACCGCGCATGCTTACGGAGGAGGGCTCAGTGAAATTGGGATTGGAAAATATTTAAAGAAAAATCCAGATAAACGGGAAAAAATATTTTTAGTGACAAAATCCATGAACAGGGATTCTGAAGCCTTGACAAAAGAGCTTGAACTTTCATTTAAGCGGATGAACACGGATTATATTGATCTTTATTTTCTTCATGATGTTGGAAGTATAGATGAATTGAGCGATGAAGTCAAAAAATGGGCTGAGGAGCAAAAAAGCAAAGGCAAAATCAGGCTCTTTGGGTTCAGCACCCATAAAAATATGGAAAAATGTATGATGGGAGCATCAAAACTTAACTGGATCGATGGCATAATGATGTCTTACAATTTCCGTCTCATGCAAAAGCCGGAAATGAATGAGGCGGTTCAGGCCTGCTTTGAAAAAGGAATAGGACTGACTGCAATGAAGTCACAGGGAGGCGGATCTGTCAAAACTGAAACCGACACCGAGCTTAAGATGGCAGGTCGTTTTATCAAGCAGGGTT
>JAFDJC010000294.1 GCA_019307665.1 Deltaproteobacteria bacterium
TTGTCACACCGGTATCTTTGAGACCGATGGGAAGGTTTAATGATTTCATGAAATTTCGGATTTTTTCGATCAGATTAGAGAGGCTTTTTTCATCTGAATCATTGTCCCGGATACCCAGCATGTCGCAAATCTCCAGGTAACGATCGGTAACTTTAGAATAAACCTGGAGTTCATAAGTAATAAACAACAGGACCAAGACGCCGTGATGTATGTGAAACAGGCCCCCGATGGTGTGCCCTAAGGCATGAGAAATACCGGAACCGGCATTTACCAGGGGGATTCCCGCCATCATGGCCGCCTGCTGCATTTTCATCCGGGGCATGATGTCGTTGCCGTCCGCATATGCGCGCGGCAACCATTTAAAAATCATCTCAATGGTTTTTTTCGCTATAGCCTGGTTAATTTCATCGGATTTTGGGGCCATGAAACCGTCTATGGCATGGGCCAGGGCGTCGGCACCGGTGCCAGCGGTCAGTTCCTGCGGCATTCCCACAGTTAGCGTCGGGTCGAGCAGCGCAAAATCCGGAACAAATTCCGGCAATGCGCCGGAAACCGGGAGCTTCACTCCATCGGGGAATGAGATAACCGCCGCACCGGAGACCTCGGAACCGGTCCCGCTGGTGGTCGGGATGGCCGCCAGCCTGGCCTTGTTTCTGAGATTCAAAGGCACAATCGGGCTTAATATTTCAAGCTTTATATCCGGGTGCTCATAGAGAAGCCAGGCCGCCTTTGCGGTGTCCATGGCCGATCCCCCGCCCAGTGCAAAAATCAGGTCCGGCTCGAATTTTGTGATTTGTTCCGCGCAGTCTTTTACCGTCTCGATCGGGGCATCCGGTTGTGCTTTGGCCCACGTTTCAAAAGAAATGCCATGCCTCTTTTTATAAGGGCTCATTACTTTGGGCGCAAACCGGACCGCATATTCGTCGGTTACGATAAATGCCCGCTTGCTTTTGCATTCCCTTGCAATCAGATCCACCGCGTCCGGGAGGAGCTGGGGCTCATCAAGGTCATTACATCTCTGAGAAATTCCGCCTGTACCATAGGGCCGCCCCATGTCCTGAGTAAATATTCATGTGTCCAGTAAGTCATGCTGCCTCCTGATCCGGGTAAAGAATTTTTTCTATTGAGTGACAAACTTCATGGCCGCTCCGAACCATGTAAATGAGTGGATCTCACCTTCAATGCCCACCAGGTGATTTTTAAGGGCATCCATGATCCCTTCTTCTCCTTTTTTCATGGCCTTGAACGCAATTTTTGCATCCGCCCAGACCATGGCCGCATCATATTCATCGAGCATCGAGTCAGATGAAAAATTTCCGTCTTTAAAGATGAAGCGCTTGCCTTTTTTGTTGTCCTTTGTTTTAACGACAATCCTGCATTCATGCCCCATCAGGAATTTTTTAAAGTTTGCATCTGTTTTCGCTGATTTTTTGAATTTGGACGCAAGGATGGTGAGAAGTAATAATAGTCTCATCATGTTCTCCTTAAAAATGATTTAAATTTTTGTAACTATTCAGGTTATTTAGTTCATGTGATCTTAGAAAAGCATGCAGAAATACTTTTAAAACAGTTCTCTCAAGAAAAACAGGTTATCAAAAGAGTTCAGCAATTCATAATCAAATTTTTACCGAAAGGCAACCTGGATCTCCTATTGGCATCCCACGAACTAAGTATGAGTCGCAGCACTCTTTACCGGAAACTTAAAGAGAAAGGCCCGACATTTATGCAACTGGGAAGAAGAATAAGGCAAGATCTTGCTTATAATTCCCTGGTATTACTACATTTCAAGCTCAATTTTTGTGAATTTTGCGTCTTTTTGTTTACCCAGTTAAATCCGCTTTTGGCTTTATTTAACCGGGGTGGCCTTAGCATCCTTTACACACATGTTCGAGAAGTCGATGGAAATGGTAAAGAACAGGTCGGAGATCCTACCGTCCAATCCCCTTAAGAGACAAAAAAGAACATTATTTGCCTGGCTTCATTTTTTTGGATGACAGGGAAAGCGTGATACAATAAACCGGACCTGAAAGAAGTCTTGGTTTGCGAGTAGAAAAAATCGCACCTTATTATTTGACGAAAACAGCCGTAGCGGTGTAATAACAAGAGAAATTTCTAACTAATCACCAACCAGAGAAGGAGAAGGAAAATGAAAACGTTAGGAAAATTTATTGGTGTTTTTGTGGTGGTGGGATTTTTAGTAATGGTTTGCTTTGGATGTAGCAGTGATAGTGGTAGCTCCACTCCAAGCAACCTGTCTACACGTGTTAATGTGCTGGTTGCGGAGAATGGGACCCTTACCCCCGTTGTTCAGAGCGCGGGAGAGAGAACTGTGTCTGCCACTGATCAGAGCTGGGAATACACACTAACCTTAGAGAACGTATCGGATGAGGTAGTTTGGTACACGGACAGGCCGGGGAGGGATTCGGGCACGGAAACCGTGCAAACCTATATTGCTTTGTGGTCTGGCATGTATGGTGACGTATCTCCAAATGCTGTTTTGGATGGCCACCTGAATGAAGAAAAGGAAGAAACAACAAATGATGGCCTGTATTTGAAGTTGGAGGAACCTCTTTATGACTCAAAAATGGATCGTCTCACTTTTCAGGTGACCTTGCTTGATTCTACAATGGTCAACAAACACCCCGATATCCCATTAAGTTTTGATCACATCAAAATAACAGTGTTAAACAACAGCCCTGAAGGTGAAACAGATAATTGGTCATTTGCCCAGGTTGCGCCGGATGCCTTTTTTGAGCCAACAGGGACGGAGGGTGTGTATAGGTTTTATTTGAACGATGTCTATCCGGAATTGTACCAGATACAAAATGCCCCGGGTTCTGGCTCTGAAATAAATACTGCCGCTTCTTTTGCAGATAATTGGCAGTTCTATTTCAGCTCAGCCCTCCCTAATGCCTCTTTGACCGCTTATACAGCTGCGGGTGAATTGCGGGTGGTCATATTGGAGCTTAATAACCCTTCCTATCAAGGCAACATCTTTTCTTATGATGCAACTGTATTGCTCGGGAATGTTGAAGAGGACCTTTTGTTATTCAATACAACCTTATTGATCGACTCTCCAGATAATTATACAAGAGTCATACTAACTAATAAACAAGCTAATGATATAACTGTTAACCTTGGTTTTATTGAGACTTCATGTTATCAGCCTCCAGATTTTTCTGATTTATGCAAAGTCGAAGGAACCAACCAATATGTCTGTACTCTCACTCTGCAAAGCATAAGCAGTGCCCCAAATAATCAAAAAGAATTTGTATTTAAGAAGACTGATTGTCATGCCAACATATCCTATGCCATCGGCGGCGATCTGCCATGGACCGGTTGTGTGACGACTCAAGCAGAATTTACTATTTACTCCGAACATGACGGTCGGGATACGATTGACATCAGCCTGGTTAATGGTTTCAGCGTGCCCGTCAGTATTGTGTCAAGCGAAGGAACAACTTACGGACCTGTCACCTCAAATCAAGGCTACTTGGATACCGAGGCTGTTTATCCGTTTGGGTGCTCTACATGCCAAGGACGAGCACCGGTTGACTGCAATCAGGGTGGTCCTTGTGCCTCAGAAGCAAATTGCCAGGTAACCAAGAATGCCGGAGCCACTTACACAGTTAATATCCTGGGGCCACAGGAGGAGGAAGTTGAGGATACTGTAACGATGCATGTGGACAATCAAGTACAATTGCTGGCTGGTTGCGGAGGCCCGTCCCTGACTTTCTTTGAAGGTAGTACTCCCAAAGATGCACCCAATAATCAGGTGACTCCCATAACGGTTTCGAATTTGTTTGGCGTAAACAAAATTGGATTTCAGGTAAACGGATGGTATTGGCGATGTGGGGGGGCGAGCAACTGCCCCAACCCCAATGGCTGTCAGAACCCGGACAATGCCGGTCAAGTCGGAATCATCGTGACACCGGACTCAAATGGAGGGTGTACATCCGCCACACTCGACACGAGTTGGACCCTTGGCCTCTGTGATGGTTCCGTACCCAGTGCGAGAAACGTGGTAACTGTCACGCTCGAAGATCAAAGCACCTGTAGGGTGAAGATCGAGGCCACGGGTCTTGACACGCTGGCCCCGTCTGACGGTTGCTGCGACTGCAACACTTGCCAAAATGCGCCGCAGGGGCAAACAACGCACTGTAAGCACTAAGGTGGACCGGTTTGTCAAGACCATTTTCCTCTCTTTTTAAGACGTACTGTTCAGAGTAGACAACAGGCTCCCCCACGACATTTTTGCCATCCTCACTGGACAGGAAGTGGCTGCCTGTGCGAGGGATGAGGCGAGGTTGAGGTAACAGGGCGATCACCGGAGATTAGCCCTATGGCTTTTGACTTTACCCAACCCCTTTTCTTGTCAGGCAGACGAACAAGGCTCCACCCGTCCTCTGATCTCTCCTGATAAACCACAGTCCCTTCATGAAGCTTGAAAAGGACTGTGTCTTTATCCTCGGGACCGGCCAAGATGGTCACCTCTTTTTGGAGGATCACGGCACGGTCATCGCTGCTGATCCAATAATATTTGAGGCCGAAAGAGAGGCCTGCAACGAACC
>JAFDJC010000095.1 GCA_019307665.1 Deltaproteobacteria bacterium
GAACCCCAGCCAAGCGCCGTACCCTCATCCGCCGGGCTTCGTCAGGTAGCCGCGGTAGGCCCGCCGGCCTGCCTCCATGGGATCGAGTTTTGCCCACGGCCACGGCAAAGGGGGTGGTTCGTTCTTTGGCCGGGCTTCAGGCAACTGAAGGCTGGCACAGCCCGTTATTCCTCCGGCAAGGAAAATACCTGCTTTCGTCATGAAATTGCGGCGGGACAGTGTCGATGATTTCTCTTGTTCCTTTTCCATAAATACCTCCTTTACTTTTTTCTGACGGTTCCGATGACGCCATTGCCGAACAATTATTATATGTACGAAGGGCCGTTTTACAAAACAGCCGTTTTGCTTACGAAGTAGTCATATGACAAAAAATTGCGGGCTACCCCGCAAAAAAAGAGTGTGATCCCGCTTTTTTTCTTGATGTCACATTTCCAGAAATGATGCCTTACAAGCCACGTGAACAAATGTTCATTCCTATTTGCTTTTTATTAACGTATCATGAAAACTTGTCTGTTTAAAGAGGTGTTTATGTTTAATTCGCCAAAACTTCTGGATCAGGTACGAAATCTCATTCGTTTGAAACACTATAGCATCAGAGCAGAAGAGACTTATATCGGATGGATCAAACGATTTTTTTTTTCACAATCTACGCCACCCAAAGGATATGGGAACAGAGGTTTTAAGACAGGAATTTGATGAGATAGAGGATGTGATTCGTGCGAAAAAACCTCGGCGCTTACCGGTTGTATTTTCAAAAGAAGGGGAGAAAGTCCTGAAATATCAACCGCTGATTAATGAAGTGCCTGTCATTAATTCAGGCTTTGCAATGCTCATGATATGAAGAATAGTCGGTGCTATATCCCCGAGTTTGCCTGGTTGCAGCATTATGCCCGATTTGTCATAATTGACTAATATTAGAGGGACGTTGTTGGTGGTATGGGCGGTATACAGGATTCCGTTTTCATCTATCATCTTTTCTGAGTTCCCGTGATCAGCTGTGATCAGAAGCGTTCCTGATTTTGATTTTATTTTGTCGACAATTTCACCTACGCATGTGTCAACCGTCTCAACTGCCTGAATTGCAGCTTCCATTATTCCGGTATGACCCACCATATCCATATTGGCGAAATTAAGCGCAATAAAATCATACTTGTCTGAGTCCAGTCTTGAAATGACCTCATTTTTAACATCATAAGCACTCATCTCCGGCTTTTCATCATATGTGTTGATATCCCTCGGCGACGGCACAAGGCACCTGTCTTCTCCAGGGAAAGGTTCCTCTTCGCCGCCGTTAAAAAAATATGTCACATGTGCATACTTTTCCGTCTCAGCTATTCGAAGCTGTAAAAAATTCTCCCTGCTTAAAATAGCTCCGAGTATATCGTCAAGATGAACCGGCAGGAAAGCAACCGGGAGGTCAAAATTTTCAGCGTATTCGGTCATACAGACAAACTCAGACAAATCAAGAATGACCTCTCTGTTAAAAAAGTCAAACTCCTTTCCGATAAAGGCATTTGTTATCTCTCTTGTACGGTCTGCCCTGAAATTAAAAAATATAATGCCGTCATTGTCTTTGATTGTTCCTTCCGGGATGCCATCCGGCTGTGACAGCATAACCGGGCTGACAAATTCGTCAGTTTCGCCTCTCTTGTATGAATTCATAACCGCTTCAACAGCATCATTCTCCCGTGTGCCTGCCCCTTCTGTGTACAACTTATATGCTTTTTCAACTCGATCCCACCGGGTATCCCTGTCCATTGCAAAATAGCGTCCGCAAACTGTTGCAATATGTGTATTCCTTTTATTGGCAAAATAGTCCTTAAGTTTCTTTAAGTAACCTGCACCGCTCTCAGGCGGTGTGTCCCGGCCATCTAATATGGCATGAACATATACGCGGGTTACTCCTTTTTCTTCCGCCATATCTATAAGCGCAAAAAGGTGCTCCAGGCTGCTGTGTACTCTACCGTCGGAGACGAGCCCCATTAGGTGAAGCGCCGCATCCTTTGCCTTGACTTTTGACATTACGGAATTAAAGGCCTTATTCTCAAAAATAGATCTGTCTTTGACAGCCATATCGATGCGAAGAAGGTCCTGGTAGACGATTCGTCCGGCGCCGATATTCAAGTGCCCGACTTCTGAATTTCCCATTATGCCATGAGGGAGCCCCACAGCTTCACCCGAACATTCAAGCTCAGTATGTGGGCAGGAAGCAAATAATGCATCAAGGTTAGGCGTATTTGCCTGTTTAACCGCATTTCCTTCTTGATTGGGATTTATCCCCCACCCATCAAGTATCATCAGCATGCACGGTGCTTTTCGTTTCATAGCCTTTTCTCCGTTATTATTTCATCCCGACATCTTTCTGACCTTCACTTTTTGAATTCAAGTATTGATCAATACCGACTCTTTTCGCATCCGTCCAAAGCCCTTCAAGGTCGTAAAAGCTTCTCACCGGCTCATAGAAAATATGTATGATGACATGTCCGAAATCAAGCAGAACCCATTGCCCGTCTTTCATCCCCTCGACGCTTAAAGGCACTTTTCCCTGCTTTTTTAAATCCTCCCGAATAAACTCTCCGATGGATCTGGCATGCCGGTTTGAACGTCCGCTCAAAATAATAAAAAAGTCTGCAACAGAAGTGAGTTCACGGACATCCAGCACCACAGGATTTTCTGCTTTTCTTCCAAAAACAGCCTTAAAAAATATTTCTATTCCATAGTCTTTGGATAAATCCGGATTGAATGTCATCGATAAAGCCCTTTATCCATAATATACGCCTCAACTTTCTCAGGCACATAGCCTTTAATCGGTTTTCCTGTTTTTACATGCGTCCTTACACCTGTCGCCGATATATCGACAGGCGTGACATCAGTCCGGTATACAGGCTTCAATAATGCATGCTCATAATATCGTCCTGTTTTCGCAAGATGATATTCATCGGATATTTTTTTTTTAAGAAAGTCATCTATAGTACCCTCGACCCCGGCACTTGATTTGTCCCCATAGCCGGGACGCGACATCACCACCATCGGCAACAATTCAAACAAATCCATGTAAGACATCCAGGTATCTATCTCAAGAAATGCATCGATCCCCAGGACAAGATATATCTCATCATTTTTGGAAAGCTTAGCTAAAAAATGCTTTACCGTATCAACTGTATAGGAAGGGCCATCTCTCCTGATTTCAATATCCGACACAACATATTCTGATTTGTCCGGAAAAGCCTTTTGGGCCATTTCAAATCGGTGTTCAGCAGCTGCTATATCGACTGCTTCCTTGTGAGGCGGAATAGCGGACGGAATAATGATCATCCTGTCAAAGTCGAATTTTTCCTTTATCTCACCTGCGACCCTGACATGCCCTGCATGAATTGGATTGAATGTACCGCCGAATAGGCCTGTCCGCATTTACTCTTCTCTTACCTGTCCCTCTCCAAAAACTACGAATTTGGTTGTTGTCAGTTCCTCAAGGCCCATGGGGCCGAATGCATGAAGTTTTGATGTGCTGATTCCAATTTCAGCCCCCAAGCCAAGCTGTCCCCCGTCATTAAATCGTGTGGAAGCATTCACAAGAACGACTGACGAGTCGACATCCCGCAAAAACTTTCTTGACCTATCATAATTTTGTGTCACGATAGCTTCTGTATGATTAGAGCCGAATTCCGTCATATGCCGTATTGCCTGATCCATGTCATCAACCACTTTTACCGCAAGGATAAGGTCAAGGTATTCTTCGGCCCAGTCAGCATCAGAGGCCGGCTCGGCATCGGGAAGAATACGGCAGGTTTCTTTGCACCCTTTCAATTTAACACCTGCTTTTGCAAAACTTTTTCCCATAACAGGAAGAAAATCCTCTGCAACAGCTTTATGAACCAGCATTGTCTCCATTGCGTTACATACTCCAGGCCTGTGCACTTTTGAATTAAAGCATATCTTCTCTGCCATCTCCAGGTCCGCGTCCTCGTCAACAAAAACATGGCATACACCCTTATAATGCTTCAGAACAGGAATCTTTGAATTCTCGACAACAAACCTTATAAGGCCCTCGCCTCCTCTCGGTATAATCAAGTCAATATATTCTTCCTGGCCCAGAAGAACATTCACAGCCTTCCGGTCGCTGACCGGAACAACCTGAACAATCTCTCCCGGCAGACCGGACTCTTTCAGGGCATTACGAATGCTGACAGCAAGCGCCTGGTTTGAATGAAACGCTTCTGAACCGCCCCTTAAAATCACTGCATTACCTGCCTTTAAACAAAGACCTGCGGCATCAACCGTTACATTGGGCCTTGATTCGTAAATAATCCCGATAACGCCTAAGGGAATTCTCATGCGCGCCACCTGGAGCTGGTTCGGCCTCTGCCATGTCTTGCTCATTGAGCCCACCGGGTCATCCAGTGCCGCCACGTCCCGGAGTCCGTCCGTCATCGACTTTATGGTTACGTCACTTATTGTCAAACGGTCTGTCATCGCAGCAGAAAGCCCGGCGTCTTTTGCTTTATTAAGGTCTTTTTTGTTCTCAGTCTTGATTACGGGCGCATCTTTTTCAATGCTCTTTGCGATATTCAGCAGCGCCTCGTTTTTCTTTGCCGATGAACAGGATGCAATCTCCATGGATGCGGCCCGAGCGGCTTTAGCCATTTCTGTTATCTTAGATTCAGCTATATTTGATTCATTTGGCATCCTGTATTCCCCTTTCATTACCACCAGCAGGTATCTAAACCCCTGTAACCGTCATATTGTCGCGATGGATCACCTCATCGTAAGGTTTGTTACCAAGACGTTCCTCGACTTGCTGCGTTTTTAAACCCGCTATCTTCCTTATATCAGCAGCGCTGTAATTTACAAGTCCCCTGCCGAGTCCGTTGCCTGAAACTTCATAAAACTCCACACATGCACCGACATTAAATTCCCCCTCAACCTTTACAATTCCGATGGGGAGAAGGCTTTTACCCTTTTCAAGGATCGCCTTTACTGCTCCGTCATCAATATAAAGCGCACCTTCTGTTTTCATGGTAAACGCTATCCAGCGTTTTCTGCTGGGAAGCCGTTTCTTGTCTGGAATAAAATAGGTGCCAAGCTTCTCGCCTTCGCAAAGACGGATCAGGATATCTTTCCGGTCTCCCTTTGCTATTATCATCGGGACTCCGGCTCTTGTCAACTTTTTCGCGGCTTTTATTTTACTCAGCATTCCGCCCCTGCCAAGGGCTCCTGGGATATCGCCCGCAATTTTTTCGATACTTTTACCGATTGTCTTAACTTCCCTGATCAACTCTGCGTCTTTGTTTGCCCGGGGATCTTTTGTATAGAGCCCGTCAATATCCGTAAGATTGATAAAAATATCCGCATCCATAAGAAGCGTTATCATGGCCGCAAGATTATCATTGTCTCCGAATTCTATCTCCTCAATCATTACGGTGTCATTTTCATTGATGATCGGGACCACATTCCACTCCAGCAAAGTATACAGCGTGTTACGTGAATTCAAATACCTCCTGCGATGACGGAGGTCGTCATGGGTCAGAAGGATCTGGGCCACTTTTTTCCCGTACCTTCTGAAAGCCTTCTCATATTCCATGATAAGGCCGGCCTGCCCCACAGCTGCAATTGCCTGACGTTTTGGAATCTCATTCGGCCGCCTGTCAAGACCAATCTTTTTTTGTCCGGCGGCCATTGCCCCTGAAGACACCAGTACAACCTCAAATCCTTTGTCAACCAACATGCTTATCTGTCGGCTCACTGACTGGACAACACTAGTATTCAAACCAAGATTTGAGGTCAGAACATTGCTGCCGATCTTAACGACAATTCTTTTTTTATTCTCAAACCGAGAGTTGCTGCTCTTCATCTGATTTTTCCAACAGTTGTGAAAGCTTTAAGATTAATTTTTTAACACCCATTCCGGTTACAGCTGAAATCTGCATGACTTCACTGCTGCCCAAAGCTGTCTGATCAAAGGCTGTTTGGCCAAAAGCAGTCTGAAAGGCTGCCGCCATTTTATCAGCACCCGTAATATCCATTTTGTTCAGAACCGGAACCTGAATTTTTTTCGCAAGCGATTGGCTGAAAAATTCAAGCTCCCTGTTTATAGTCCGGAACGCATGCAGCGGATCCTCCTGGTCAATGACCGCTGCATCGATCATGTGAACAAGGATATGCGTCCGTTCGATATGTTTGAGAAACCTAATGCCGAGTCCGGTTCCCTCGTGTGCACCTTCTACCAACCCTGGAATATCGGCAACCACAAATGGCTCGCCAAAATCATTCTGAACCACTCCCAGGTTCGGCGTCAGTGTCGTAAACGGGTAATCGGCGATTTTTGGCGTAGCCGAAGATATAACACTGATCAAAGTCGATTTTCCGGCATTGGGCAGGCCGATAATGCCGATATCGGCAAGGAGTTTAAGCTCCAGCTTAAGCTTTAGGGTCTGTCCTTCTTCCCCGGGTTGTGCAAACCTGGGTGTCCGGTTAGTGGATGTGGCAAACCGCTTGTTACCCCTGCCGCCCCTGCCGCCCTTTGCAGCGGCATATGTTTCTTCGGGATCTATCAAGTCGTGGAGTATCTGCCCTGTGTCGGCATCGCTGATGATGGTTCCAACGGGAACTTCAATGACAAGAGGCTTTCCGGCCCGGCCTGTCTTTTGTTGTCCCTGGCCGCCTGCCCCATTTTCTGCTCTGGAATATTTTTGATGTCGGAATTTGTAAAGCGTACGTTTATGTGAAGAGGCCTTGAAGATGATATCGCCACCATCCCCTCCGTCGCCGCCGTCCGGTCCGCCGCGGGGGATGAATTTCTCCCGTCTTAAGCTTACGCAGCCCCTTCCACCGTTTCCGGACTGAACTGTGATAATCGCCTCATCAATAAACTTCACGTCATGTAAACGCTCACTCTTTTTCTTGAACGCCCGACCCGTTCATACGCTACAACACCATCTGTTTTGGCAAACAGGGTGTAATCTTTGCCCACGCCGACATTTTGACCGGGATGAATTTTCGTACCAAGCTGACGAATTAAAATATTTCCGGCCTTAACATTCTGGCCGCCGTATATTTTTACTCCGCGTCTCTGGCCGTTGCTGTCTCGGCCGTTTCTTGTGCTTCCGCCTGCTTTTTTATGTGCCATTTTAAAAAACTCCTAATTTCTTTTATTTTACGAATAGCTATCTATAAACAGCTATACTTTGATATTATCAATCTGAATCGCGGTAAACTGCTGACGATGTCCCTGTTTGCGGCGATAACGTTTCCGGCGCTTGTATTTGAAAACAATGATTTTTTTTGCTTTTCCCTGGGATACGATATGCCCGTTAACCGCCACATCGTCAAGAACCGGCCGGCCGATTTTCACGCTTTCCCCGTCGGAAAACATGAGAATTTTATCAAACGAAACATCCGCGCCTATTTCACCTGAGATCTTCTCGATCCTCAGTATTTCGCCTTCCCTGACCTTATATTGTTTACCGCCTGTGGCGACCACTGCGTACATGACTATTTCCCCCTTTATAATAAACTTCAGTATCTGTATCTATAAACCAGACAATTTTACGTTTATTTGCCTTTTTGTCAAGAAAAAAAACAGGGCGTTCCCCAAAAATAAGGCTTGAAAATTTGCAAACGCAATAAATTCGGAAGTAGGGCCGGATTTACAAGTGATAAAACCGCCTTTCGACAAATTTTTAGGAAACTTGGCTTTAACATAAATTTTAACTTTGCAGAGTTTGTTGACATTAAACCCCCGGCAGCTCAGCTCAACGTTATGGCTTGAAATTGTAAATCTATTGATTGAGTTAATTTCACATTGACATTTATATATATTATAATTATAATTTCATTATGAAAGAGATACGATTCACGTGGAATGAAACTAAAGCAAAAGCCAATTTATTAAAGCACAAAATCTCTTTTAATGAAGCCGCTTCAGTATTTAGTGATGATAATGCCAGATTGATTTATGACCCAGATCACTCGTTGGAAGAGGAAAGATTTTTGTTGTTGGGTATTAGCTATAAGCTTAAAATACTGATTGTGGTTCATTGCATTAAAGATGAAAGCAACGAGATAGGAATAATCTCTGCAAGAAAAGCTTCAAAAAAAGAGCAGAAACAATACGGAGGATATATATTATGAGAAAAGAATATGATTTTAACAATTCAATAAAGAATCCTTATTCAACGAAAGTGAAAAAACAAATTTCAATTCGTATTGAAACAAACACAATTGCTTATTTTAAGGCGCTATCAAAAGAGGTTGGAATTCCATATCAGAATCTTATCAACTCTTATCTTGCAGAATGTGCTCATCAGCATAAAAAGCCTGAATTAAAATGGTCTTGAGCCATACCAATCAGTCCAGTGGACAGCCGGGGACTGAGCCACTTTGAAAGGCTACTGGAAATTGAAATTTTATAATTTTACCAAAGTTTGTGGAACCCCGGCTGCCACTAACTTCGACCGTGTGCGCCTGAAAATTTCTTGACTTCATCACATATTTTGTATATACTTTGGCTATACTAATAGAGGTGTGAAAATGCTTGCAAAAATTCAAAAATGGGGAAACAGTCAAGGCCTGCGTCTTACTAAAAATCTTCTTACCGAAGCACAAATTCAAGTCGGTGATGAGGTTGATCTTTCAGTAAAAAGCGGTGTGATTGTCATTTCACCAGCAAAAAAAATACGTGGGCGTTACAAACTTGAAGAGCTTATAGCACGTATTCCTGAAAATTATCAAAACAATGAAGTCGGCTGGGGGAAACCGGTCGGTAAAGAGGTCTGGTAGATGCCGGTTTATATCCCGAATCAGGGCGACATTGTTGCAATCAAAACATATTTATCGAACTCTTTTTTATATAAAGTCTGGTCAGACCTAATGCCGCCATATGGCTTGGTCAGTTTATCATGCTCCCGTGACGGTCTTTTTCGATAAGGTTTTATAGCCGGCCCCATGATTTCCATCAGCAGCTTTTCCCATGCTTTAATATCTTTTTTGTAAAAAACAAGCTCCAGATAGTCTTCTTCCAGAGATCGTTTCTTTTTGATATTCAAAATACTTAATTTTTCAAAAATTTTATTTATTGTCATTTTGATGCCTTCAGTGCGTATATTATTGGTTTAGACCGGATATTATTGGTTTAGAAATGAACCCTAAAATAACACGTTTAACCATAAAAAAAAGGTCATCCTCAAAAGCCGTTTAAATACTGATTGATCTATCAATGATTATTTAGTAAATCATCACGCCATTGGCCGAAATTTTTAACTGGAGTGAATTTTACATATGAAAACAATGCAATATATAACGATGATTATCTTTCTCCTGTTTGCATGCACGGCAATTGCACAGGAAAACCATAAAAACGAGACAGAGGACGAGGCGACCCCGCCAGCAGGCCGACGCTGGATAGGTATGATGGGATCCTACGGTTCTGCCATGCATATCTGGAGCGACAGGACATATACGGGATATGAAAACTGGTCGTCAGGCATTTTCATGGAATGGGAATCACCCAGGAAAACTATATTTTCACTTGATATTGGTTCAGTATGGCGGGGAGAAATGCGTTACTCCAAACTGTGGGGAACAATACCGCTATCTGATGACCAACTGACAGATGAAGAGCTTGTGGAACAGGCTCCTCCTCCCTATAGTATGGAACTTGACCACCAGCAGATCACGTTTCTTGCTGTCCGACGGTGGATTTTTCTGCCGGATTATTATATCCGCCCCTACCTGGAGCTCGGTTTCGGCATATCATTTACAGATAAGCTCATTCTTACAGATGGGACGAGTTTCGCTTTTGACTTTGTCGGCGGCGGCGGCGTTGAAATCGATTTAAGCAAAAAATGGACACTGTTTGCAGGATGCCGCGCTGCTCATTTTTCCAATGGTGGACAGATGTATTTGACCAATAAAGACGTCATCGGCCCGGAATCCATAAACGGAGTGATCGCCCTTCGATATGAATTATTTTGATGAAAATCGGCATTGCAATTTTTGTAAAAGTTTTGTAAAAGTTTTGTAAAATGTAATTCTCGATCCAATAAGGCATAACTTTTGCTTTTTTGCCTCGACTCCGAGAACTGAAAGGTGTTGAGATGCCGACAAACTCAAATATTCTTGGTATTGACATAGGTTCTGTATCTATTTCAGCTGTGGAAATGGCTCCGAATAAAAAAATCACCGGAACCTATTATCAATTTCATCAAGGGAAAATAACCGAAACTCTGAAAAACATCCTGGAGCAGCTTGATCTTCGCAGAATTTGCGGGATCGCTTCGACATCATCCACCCCTCAAATTTTAAAAACAAATCGACAATATGACAACAGGGTTGCGATAATGAAGGCCTGCCGTTTTTTTTATGGCCCCGTCAACGCAATCCTTATTGTCGGGGGTGAAAAATTCGGCCTGATCCGTTTTGATGAAAAGGGCAATTATCTTAATTTCAAGGCCAATACATCTTGCGCTGCCGGTACCGGTAGTTTTTTGGACCAG
>JAFDJC010000434.1 GCA_019307665.1 Deltaproteobacteria bacterium
TCAGAAATAGGAAAAGAAAAGATATAGCTGTGTTGTCCGGTATGGTCAGGGACTGCTTGCAAGGAGTGACTGTTCTTATTGGCAGTCCCGATATTTTTAAGGATGAATCATTGGAGTCGACCATAACCCTGAGGATAATCCAATATGGTGATCATCTAAAAGGAGACAACAATGAGTATTGAAGGAAAGGTTGCTGTCATCAGTGGTGGTGGTGGAGCCTTGGGAATGGCCGTAATTCGCAAGTTTTTATCGGAAGGAGCGAAAGTTTTAATCGGCTGGAAAAGTCCGGAAGGATGGGAGAAAATCAGTGAAGTAATTGATGATAAATACAAACAGAATTGCCTTGATATGCAGGTGGATATGACAAACGAGGCCGATGTCATGCGCTTTATGGAAAAGGCTAAAACAGAATTTGGCACCATCGATTTTTTACTACACATGGTCGGTATGTTCAGGGCTGGACCAACGATATGGGAAACCGACACAGAAGTGATGGAACAGTTGCTTGCGGTCAATTTAAAGTCAGCCTTTCTTAGCGCCAAATACGGGATAAAAATCATGCAGGAAAAGGGTCGGGGCCGTTTTATCGTGTTTCCCGCCAAGGTGGTATTGGAACCTGAACCAGGTGTCGGTGCCTACGCCATTTCTAAAAGTGGACTAATAACGCTCGTCAGAGCCCTGCGGGAGGAATTGAAGGAAACAAAAATAACAGCAAACGCCGTGGCTCTCAGCGTAATGGATACTCCTAAAACAAGAAACATGCCGAATGCTGAGCCGGAAAAATGGGTCAAACCGAGCGAGGTGGCTGATTTTCTAGCCAATCTCTGTGCCGATGAATGTGATGTCTTGAATGGATCATTATTGAAACTTTTCGCCAGGCTCTAAGGAGGTTTTTGCCTGGTTTTATGATTTTACTGCTGGCGGTGAACCACCCCTTCGCAGAGAACTGGTGATTTCACGATTATTAACAAGAAGGAGACCCGGAACTTCGGAGACTTTGCCGGACAAAAGATCGGATCTTTAGGACCGATTGTTATCCGTTACGTGTTATTCGTTTTCTGCCTTGATCATCTTTCAGATCTGCATACTGGGATAAGAATATCTCTATTTCAGTTTCCAAGGCTTCTGCTAACAATCTTCTTGCTCCTGCTTTTTGAGTTCGATTACATTATCTTTGGGCATGGTGTGTGTATCCTTTCTTTTTAAATGTTTTGGTTTTCCAGGACTTGAAACATATCCCGGAAGGATACACCACCTAACCTCTTAAACACAACTTTTGACTATATCTCATTGCATCAGAGCACAAGTTTCTAACAACTATTGTAGCTGCTCTGGGACTAATGATGATCATGGGACAGGCAGGACTCCTCATTTTCGGCCCCTCTGCCCGAAGCCTGCCAGCTACGTATACAGGAGTTATCACTTTCGGAGGAATCAATTTAGCCGTACCCAAATTGATGATCGTTATCATCGGTCTCAGCATCATTTTCCTTCTTTATATATTCCTTAACAAAACCAAGACCGGTCGCGCGATGCGTGCGGTTTCATTCCTGCCTGAAACTGCTGCACTGCAGGGGACAAAAAAAAGGTGACAGGTTGATTTTTCATTACTGAAAACCTGTGATATCGTCAAAATTGGATTTGTCGTTAGGATTGAGATATATCTTAGATGGACTAAACCGCTACGCGGTAGCCGGCCCCACCCTTTTTGCGTAACCCGCCAATATTCCAACCGTTTTTAATCTATTTTCCTCAGCTCAAATTCGTTTAAAATACCTCTATTTTATTAACCTAACGATGGAGGTGTAACATGTCAGAATTGCGTCAAAAAATGATCAAAATGATGAAACTGAGGAACCTTGGGAAAAGATCCCAACGCGCTTATTTGACAGCCATTACGGGGCTGGCCAAATATCACCAGAAAAAATCGCCGGATGAAATCACCAAGGAAATGATGGAAGACTATCTGCTTTATTTATTAAGCGAAAAGAAGCGCGCTCCTGAGGGTGTTGCTGTTGTAGTGAGCGGTTTGAGATTCTTTTGCAAACACGTTCTTGGCGATGAAGAAAGATCCCCAAACTATGGAACTAGAAAGGTAAGAAAACTTCCAACTGTTTTAACACAAGAAGAAGTCTGGCGAATCATAAATGCACCAAAAAACATGAAACACCGACTTCTTTTGATGACAATCTACTCAGCTGGTCTGCGTGCCGGTGAGGTTATAAAGCTAAAGCCCGAGCATATCGATAGCAAACGGATGCTCATAAAGGTCGAAGAGGGAAAAGGCGGTAAAGACCGCTATACCTTGCTTTCTAAAAAACTTTTAAAAGAGCTTCGTCATTACTACAAAAAATTTCAGCCAAAAACCTACCTGTTCCCCTCAGGTTATAAAGGAAGAGACTTTTTAACCTATGAAACCGTCCGCAGTACATACGAAGATGCCCGAAAGAAAGCCGGTGTCAATATAGGCCCTGGGCTCCATACCTTACGTCACAGCTTTGCCACTCACCTCCTTGAAGCGGGCTATGATCTGCGTAAGATACAAATATTGATGGGCCACAAAAGCATCACGACCACCATGATTTACTTGCATGTCAGCCAGGAGACACTGTCAAAAATCAAAAGCCCACTGGACCTGTCCACTGGACCTGTATGAACTCGAACGTGCAGCCAAGAATGAGGGGGAGGTGGACGATGAGACAGACAACTAATGCCCAACAAGCCAACGTTCTTCCTATCGAAAACCGATCTACTGAAGTGGCCGATATTCTGAGAGAGCATATTGCTGAATACCAGGAGACCTATCCGCTGTTGCCTGAACAGTACAAGATTGTCCATAACCTTCTCAGTTGCCGAACCGCTGTGCCCAGCACATGCCCCGGGAAAGATGGCTTGAAAAAAGAAAAGCCGAGCTGTTGCCCATTCCCTATTTCCACAACGTGTTCACATTGCCCCATGATCTTAACTCCATTGTACTTTTCAATAAAAAGATCATGCTGAACATTTTGTTCAAGGCCGTGTCCGAAACACTGCTGGCCTTTGGTGAAAACCCAAAAAACAAACTGGGCGGTAAACTCGGCTTCATCGCCATATTACACACCTGGGATCAGCTTCTCAATACACATTTTCACCTTCACTGTCTGATCCCCGGCGGGGCATTGAAAACCGATGATTCCTGGCGCCCTTGCAAACATGCGTACCTGTTTAATGTAAAGGCGCTGTCCCTATCGATCACATGACCGAGGCATACCAGGCAGGCAAATTGAAGTTCCCGGGCATCAGTGCACCCTTTGAAAGACCGGATCGATTCAATCAGCTGAAAAAATCGCTCTATTCTAAAAAGTGGGTAGTCCATATGAAACAGGCCATTGACCGCCCTGAATATGTGCTTGAATATCTTGGACGCTATACCCACCGGGTGGCCATATCCAATCACCGAATCGTGTCGTTGAGACAGATCAAACCATGCATAGCAAGGTCACGGCGGTTGAGTTTATCCGGCGGTTTTTAATGCATTCGCTTCCGAAACGCTTTGTCAGAATCCGTCACTTTGGTTTTTTGTCCAATCGCCTTAAAAAAAACAACATTCAAAAAATCCGGAATTGTTTAGGGCAATCAACAGTGGAACTGGAGATGGATAAAAAATCTATTGAAGAGATGATGCTCAAGCTGACCGGCGTTGATATTACGCGCTGCCCTTGCTGTAAGAAAGGCACGATGAGGGTGGTATGTGAAATACCAAGAAACATGCATCCGATTCTAAATGAGGTTATTCGGCCTCCCAATTTGCGAAATATGGCCTGATTTCTATCTTACTGTTCGACCTTTGGTATTCAAATGGACTCGTGCGTCTTTTGGCTCTGCTGAAAGACACCGGACAGGTGCGCCTATAATTGCCGAATTGGTGCATGATTGCAACTACTGTAATCAGATTTTTCTGAAAAATGATTGTATACGACGAAAAAAGCAAATGATATCTTTCGGATTACACTTAACTGGGCAAACCTCCTTTCATCCTCAGCCATGCCTTCGAAATACAAACCCCATATATATGATCACGTGATCACGACCAACGGGATTGGCCCGCGGCTTAGTCCATCAACGTTTTATCCATAATCCAGCAGCCGAAAACTCAATCTCAAATCCTGAAAAAGGTCAAAGCGAAAGGCCCATGCTTTGGCCTTCTTCTCGGCTGGACTATGGATAAAACTCTAAGGCAATATTCAAACTTTTCATTTCTGCCAGGACACTTCAAATTTATCGGTTCCAAAAAACGATGGGTTT
>JAFDJC010000096.1 GCA_019307665.1 Deltaproteobacteria bacterium
TCCTGAGCTTTTTCGATTACCTCCAAAGCCTCATCTTTTGTCAGTTCACGGCCTGATCCTCTATCTAAGGTATAGTCCGCACCCCTGTTGATCTGAAGACAGACTTCTACCGGCGCATCACACTTTTTCATGGTTAGTCTGCATGTACACTTTGTGACGGCAATGCGGTCTGCACTCTTAATAAGTTCTTTGACATTGTCCGGAGCAAGAACCTGTGCCTTGCCGGCGTCAATCGATTTGTTGACGGGAAGAACCCGTGTAAACGGTCTTGGTATAAACTGCGTAAGTTGGGGGGCAAGATGAGGCCATTCTTTTTCCATATATTGCTGCCACAAATTGATGAACTTGTCTGTTGCCTCCGGCCACACCAGTGTTGCATCATGGAACTGGATCAAATGGGCCGGTGCGCGCCAAATCGTATCGCCATCCTTTTCTTTTTTGAATGTAAGTCCCATTCTGAACATTCTCTTCAGATCAGCATCTACCGCTGTCTCGTCTCTGTTCATCTTTTCAGCCATCTGTGATGCAGTTCCCGGCAGCGAGACCAATAAATCGGCCTGCTCGTCAGTAACAATCGACTTGAGTATCTTGGGAATAAATTCCGAATCCTTATGCAGCATCATTTCCGCAAACTTACTAAATGCATTTGTTTCCGTCATCAGGTTTCTCCTTTTTATCAAGTTTTCGAACAAACTGTAAAAGAATCAAATATCCGTGTCAATCTGATTCAAATTAAATTTCTAAAGAAAAATCCTCAAAATAATCCTTAATATCATTTTTTATGTTGCCCTCAGGTATTATTTCCACTGCTGATACCGGACAATGAATAGAGCATAATCCACAGCCGAGGCATTTGTCCGATACACTCGGTACTTTCCCATCCAGGGATATGGCGTTAATCGAACATACATCAAGGCAAATGCCGCAACTGTTGCAGTTATTGTTAATAGTTGCTTTCCATCCAACCGACCGCAGGCGACGCTGAATGTCACTGGGAGCCTCTTTAAAATATCGCAGCGAAGCACAACAACACGGACAGCAAAAACATATTTCAAGAAAACGATGTAGATTCTCTTTTTTAAAACCCCAGACAAACTCTTCGGCCTCAATCCATATACACTGACCGATTAATCCAAGACTTGCAGCTTTATCTATATGTTCAAGGGCCTCCTCAACATTCGCTTCTCTTGCGATCCCCCTTTCTTCAACAACCCGCGAGCCTTCTCCGATAAATATACATCCAATTGTCGTCGGATAGTCAGAACATTTTGCTCCATCACGGCAAATACATTTGTGCATGATGGCTCGATATGTCGACTCTTTAACAGCTTTTCGCATGATATCAATAGGGAGAACAACATTTTGCGCTTTTTTGATCAGGTTTTTATTAATATTTAAAATATACCCTTGAGTAAAGTTTTTATCCGGCCTGTCCATTTTCGAGATTCTCTTTAACAATCTTCCTATGATCGGATAATGATAGAATTTTCCGGATTTTGCAGCCAGTTGAAAAACACTTGCAAATTTGTCCCAGTTCTTTGTATTGATAGCATATTTTTTTTTGAGCCAGGTATTTAAATCAAATTTTAGTGACATCCCCTCTCCTTTTTAAATCCAGCACCTATGATAAAATTTAAGTTGTTTTTTTAACCTATATCACTTTTTACGAAACCATTAAACATAATTACACGATATCTTGACACCTGATATTCTTTTTTTTATATTCCAAACAGACAGCCTAATTTGTTATTAAAGGAGAAGCCTCATGGCCAATTACTCAGCGCTCGACCATCCGGAAATTCTTTCTTTCCTTTTTCACCCAAGGCCGGACACCGGCTTTTCAGGAAACGACTCAAATTTTCAAGATTTCCTTATTAATGTCGAAGACAATGTCAGCGTTCATGCCAGACTTTACCCTGCAGATTTAAATGCTCCGACCATACTCTTTTTTCACGGGAACGGAGAGATTGTTGCGGATTATGAAGACATGGCACCATTATATACAAAAATGGGCATCAATTTTTTTCCGGCAGACTATCGCGGATACGGACGATCCACAGGCATGCCAACGGTTACCGCTATGATGGAAGACGCCCACAAAATTTTTGCTTTTGTAAAAAACACGCTGACTAAAAATGGCTATGCTGGTCCAGTCATTATCATGGGCAGGTCTCTCGGCAGCGCACCTGCGCTTGAACTGGCCTCCAATTATCAGGACGACATATCTGCCCTGGTTATTGAAAGCGGGTTCGCGTATGCCCTGCCCCTTCTAAGACTCCTGGGCATTAATGTGGACTCACTGGGCATTAGCGAAGAAAACGGCCTCCGGAACATTGACAGGGTAAAAAACTTCGAAAAGCCGGCTCTCTTTATTCATGCGGAATTTGATCATATCATACCTTTCACCGATGCACTGGCCCTGTATCATGCATGCCCTGCCGATGATAAAACCCTTTTAAAAATTCCAGAAGCCAATCATAACACAATTTTTTCTTTTGGAATGAACGATTATATGAATGCTGTTAAAGAGATTTGCTTTAAAACAGGTGACTGAACAGATGAATGAAAGGAATAAAAATGAAAGCAGCTGCCAGTGAAAGTTTTACGGAATTGCTCGACCATGATACAAGTTCTTTGCCGGATGCCGCCCCCCGGATAAATAAAATCAGGGCAGATCTTTTTAACATCAAGAATTCTATTTGTCTTGAACGCCCTCTGCTCATGCGGAAATTCGGAAAATCACCTGAAGGGCGCCGGGCAAAAAAAGAACACCCTCTTGTAAGACGAGCCCTTGAGCTTTCCTATATTCTGTCGAAAAGATCATCTAAAATTTACGACCAGGAACTGATCATAGGAAACATGACGTCCAAACGTATTGCCGCCAACTATTATCCCGAGGGAGGATCCATCAATATCCTTGAGGATATCTTCAGGCTTGAAAAACGAAGAATGCCTATTGTATTAAATGCCCGGGAAAAAAAACAGCTTGTCGGCATAGGACTTTCGACCTTAATGAGCAGCATTGGAGGCAAAGCACTTTTGAGACCCGGCAGATTTTCCCATTTTTTGGATTTTTTCCGTGCAAAGCGCTATTTTGTAACGGAAGAAGCCGGCGTGGGACATCAGGTTGGAGGATACAGACAGGTCGTACACCTTGGACTGAAGGAGGCGGATATTGCTGCAGGACACTGCCTGGAAAACGGCATCTTGAATGACGGCTCTCCCCTTACAAAAGACCAGATCGCTTTCTTCAAGTCTGTCAAAATTGTAATCAAAGGTATCAGACAGATGGCTGCGAATCTGGCAGACAAAGCCGAACAGCTTGCAAACCAGCCCGGCATCGCAACTGAGCGACGGGATGAACTGACAAACTCGGCTAAAGCCTGCCGCCACGTTCCCTATGAACCTGCGCGATCATTTCTTGAGGGGCTTCAGGCCTGCTGGCTTGTCCATGTGGCCATGAATCTAGAGGATTTTGAACAGGGGATGTCCTTTGGAAGGCTCGATCAGATCCTTTACCCGCTTTACATAAAAGATATTGAGTCGGAAGCTCTGACATATGAACAGGCAATTGAAATCATGGCAAGCTTTCAGTTAAAAACCTGTGAAACAATTCCCATATACTCTGAAAGGATAGATCATTATTTCAGCGGAGGCGGCGTAGCCCAGGGCATTACTGTCGGCGGAACCGACGACGAGGGAGCAGATGTAACGAATCAGCTTTCAGGCCTGATTCTTGATGCGTATGCGTGTATTCGGACACGTGAACCAGCACTTCATGTCAGGGTTCATTCTGAAACACCTGCCTGGTTTCTTGAAAAATCTGCCGCTGTGGTTCAGCTCGGTTGCGGCAAGCCGTCCTTTTTTGGAGACGAACAGGTGGTGCGCGCCCTTGAGGGTGTGGGCATGAGTAAAGCTCATGCACGTGATTATGCCGTCATCGGATGTGTAGAAATGGCAAGCCAGGGTCGGACATACAACTCATCCGATGCGGCTCTGTTTAACCTTCCCATATGTCTTGAACTCGCACTCAACCAGGGACGCAGCTTCATGGGATGGAATCTTCCAGGATTCCGCATGGGAGCGTCGACTCCACCTGTTTCGCATATGCGTACTTTCGATGATGTCCTTTCCGCCTTCAAGCTCCAGGTAAAAGATGCAATGGATGAAATGGTAAAGGTGATAACATGGCTTGAAAAAACATATCGGATATGGCGCCCTACCCCAATCAACTCCATTGTCACAAAAGGTTGCATAGACAGCGGCCGGGATGTCACATGGGGTGGCGGTTTTTATGACATGACATCGATTCAGGCAGCAGGGCTTGCTGATACCGGAGATTCTTTCTATGCACTAAAAAAGCTTGTTTTTGACGAAAAAAGATTTTCTTTGGAAGAATTTGTCCACATACTTAAAAATGATTTCAAAGAACATGATGCACTGCGCCGGGAAATTTCCACAAAGTTTCCAAGATTTGGGAATGGTGATAAAAATGCGGACAGCATGACACAGCTGGCAGCAGATATTTATTCAGATGCGGTAAGATCCTATCGAAACAGCAGAGGAGGACAATATATTCCCGGGATTTACTCCATGACCTGTCACATCGGTTTTGGACGCTATACAGGCGCGCTGCCGGACGGACGCCGACAGGGCGCACGCCTTTCAAACGGATTATCACCCATTGACGGCTCAGACCGCAACGGACCGACAGCTCTTCTCCGCTCTGCTGCTTCTCTTGACAGCAGCAAATGGGCAAACTGCTGTGCGCTGAATATCAAATTCGACAAAAAAGCGTGATCCTTCTCTATGGCCGGGGATTGTTGTTAGAGTTGCCGGATACTGCGCCTATTTCAATGATCTGCAGCCGGAAGTTCAGGATGAGATTATTGAAAGGACATCCTGTGGACTCGGATAGTTTTGAAACAAAGAAAACACTAATTTTCTCAATCCAGCATTTCTGTCTTCATGACGGCCCCGGCATCAGAAGCATTGTTTTTTTCAAAGGATGCCCGCTGCGTTGCGCCTGGTGCCAGAATCCCGAATCATGGAATAAAAAACCGGAACTGGCCTTTAAAGCACATTTATGTATAGGCTGTGAAACATGTTTAGATGCCTGCCCTCAAAACGCGATTCTGTCTCCCGGGAATCGAAACACGGATTTGTGCCGCCTTTGCTTCACCTGCGTGGACAAATGCCCTTCATCAGCGTTGACCCGCTTTGGCGTTTATCGTTCTGTTGATGACATAGTGGAAGAGCTCAAGTCTGAATATGCTTTTTACAAAAATTCGGGAGGTGGTGTCACCTTTTCAGGGGGAGAACCAACCCTTTTTCCGGATTTCGCAACCAGACTTGCACTGGCCCTGAAAAAAGACGGCATTCATGTGGCGATTGAGACTTGCGGCATGTTTCAATCACATGGAATGGAAGATGTTACGGGGCCACCGGATACAACTGGCCCAACTGATCCAACAGGCGCACCGCAGGGCAAAGTATGGGATTTTCTTTCATTGATTGATCTTGTCATTTTTGATGTTAAATTGTTCGATAATGAGGCGCACAAACAATATTGCGGAACCGGAAATGCCCCAATAAAATATAACCTGAAGTACCTTTCAAAACTCAAACAAAGCGGACAGGGCCCTGATGTACGGCTGCGTATGCCGGTTGTCCCGGGGATTACGGATACAGCCGACAACCTTTCCGGCTGGGCCGGTTTCCTTGCCGAAAACAACTTCTCAGCCATTACACTGGTGCCGTACCATAATATGGGTGAATCAAAGCGGTCATGGATAGGTCTTGCGCCGGGCCCCGACCTGCCCTCTTTGACAGATAAGGCCATGGATGCTGTCCGGGAATTTTTTATTGCCGGGAATTTTTCCTGTTTTGATCCTGGAGAAGAACCGCCGTAAAGGATAAAGCCTATTTCTTGACAATCTCGTAAGAAGTCAATTTTGGATGGCAAAGTAAAAAGTCCCAATCCCGTCACTCCGGCGAAAGCCGGAGTCCAGAAGCTATTGAAATGACTGGATAGCGCAAGCTTCACTACGTGTCCGGCCTTCGTCGGAATGACAATAAATGGATTTTTTGACTTTTTACGAAATTGTAACAATTGATTGTTTTATTAATGCTGGAAATGGAGAATTTAGAAAAAAAACAGCATCAAGGCATAGCCTCTCCTGCTCTTTTTTTTAACAGGTCGGCGGCTTTTTCAGCGTCCTTTGCCGCATCCTTTGCCATGTCAATCATTTCCATCTTGTCTACTCCGTTTTCAACCGGTGCGGATTCGATATTCTTCATCACCAGAAAGGCAACAATCAGCATGGTAATCAGTATGACAATAAAAAATACACCGCGCATGGGAATAACCCTTAAATCCTTACTATTCTTTGAGATGGCACTCAGTACATCCAACCGGGCCGGTTTCAGGCAGCTCTTTCGGCTCGTCGTAAGACATCACTATATCTGTTTTTTTGGTCTTTAATTCAACATGGCAGGTTCTGCAATTGTTGTGATAAGCATATTTATAATACTTCATCGATTCATCTGTATATTTACCTTTTCTTAAAGGCTTTTTTGAATAGGTTGTCTGATCATGGCATCCGGAAGTCATACAGCCCTTGATTTCCCCTTCATTGTCCCACTTGTGGTGGCATCTTTTGCAATTATAGTTAAAATGGAGTGAATGAGGAAATTCAACGGAAGCTCTTTCCTGTTTAACATCGGCAGGAGGTTCCAGCAACAACGTACCCATAGGGATACACATCTCTTCTTCACCTGCTGTCACAACACCGTTGGCAACAAAAACAGCTATGATCATCATACTTAACATCGCTATATTCACTCTGCGCATTTCGATCCCCCTTAATCGATTTTTATCAGATATTTCTTAAAAAGAGGATACATATCGCTTTTTGTAAAACTTTTCAACCATTTTCTGAATGAACCTCCCCGAGGCAAGCCTCGGGGTATCAGTTGTCATGCCGGACTTGACCCGGCATCCAATTTAGAGTTCTGGATTCCGGCTTTCGCCGGAATGACGCCTCGCGACAAGCCGCGGGGAATTAGACCCTAACAAAGATTAAATCATTCAAAAAATGACAGCAAAAGTTTTTGTCACAATGAACAGAATTTTGTATTTTTATAATGCGTCCTGGTCAACTTCTTCTTCAGCACCTGAAATCTGATAAAAAAATCTCCGTTAAAGACTCACCTTCCCTGTATCTAAAGTAATCGTTTATAATTCTTGCATGATCAAAGGCCAGAGGCTCGGGAAGATTGTCTTTTGAAAACACTCCGGTATTTTTTGCGTCATCAGCAGCTTTCGGCACGCCTTCTGCCGAAGCAATGAAAACAGTCGATACGGTATGGAAGCGGTCATCCCTTGTTGGGTCAGAATAAGAATGGAATTGTTCTTCAAGTTTCACATCAAGGGATATCTCCTCTTTTGCCTCCCTGACAGCCGACTTTTCAAGTGACTCTCCGTAATCGACAAACCCGCCGGGAAGCGCCCATCCGTATGGAGGATTTTTACGTTCAATTAAAACAATGCCTTCTTTTAACTCAACGATGATATCGACCGTCGGCAAAGGGTTTCTATGTTCTTTATTCATTCGTCCTCTTCCCTGTAGGCTGTTGACAATAGCCTTTCTGTTTTGCAAGTTCATAGTTACGGCAACCGCCCAGTTCGCAGGCACGCTGAAGATCAGAACAACCCATTACCTTGTCCTGCAACTTCACTATGTATACGAAGCCTCTATTATTGTAAGCATCGGCTTCTTCAGGTCGCAGACGGATAGCTCTGGTATAGTCCTGAATTGCCCGGCCATAATCCTCTTTTTCACAATAGATATTCCCACGGCTGTTGTAAGCGCTAACATAATCCGGGTTTATATCGATTGCCTTGCTGTAATCTTTTATGGCATCGTCATACATTTTTTTTTTGCTGTAAGCATATCCGCGACTATTGTAAGCCTTAGCACACTTCAGATTAATAAAGAGGGCTAAGGTGAACTCGGTAATGGCATCATCTATCATATTTTTATTGATGAAGTCGGTTCCTCTGAAAAAGTGGATGGCTGTATCACTTTTTATTTTTTGATCACCAACATCTTTAATAATTGAGAGACAATTTTTTGCAGCTGAAACTAGCTGAGGATTTTTAGCGGCCTTTTCGAATGCCTCTTTCGCCTTTTCAAACTTTCCACTGGTGGCATATTCAATGCCTTTATAATAACTATCCTGGGCTGCATTAGGGTCGGAAGATGCAGTAACCGAGATCTGCAATACAATTAAAAGCGATAATCCTATTCGTGTTAAAATTTTCATAGTAACTTATTTCACACGTCAATCGATGCTTTTTTAAATATACTCTTACATTCATTCAACCCGTCCTGACTCATCCATTCCAACATGGTTTTGTCATTGACCGCTGGATTTTCCATTCCTATCTTCAGGTTCTTTTCCTGCCATAGCGGGTGATATGGCATCAGTTCTGCTTTTTTAACTTTGAGTTCTTTAAGAAAAAATGCAATGGCATTCATGTTTTTCTCTGAATCCGTCATATCGGGTATGACAGGTATTCTCGGCAGAATTTCAACGCCGTCTTCAAGGTAAAGTGAATAAAGAGATGTGAGATTTTCAAGAATAACGCTATTATCGACACCGCACAACCGCCGGTGCTTGCTATTATCAAATATTTTTATATCAAAATAGATCAAGTCAAGATGCGGGTATACAAGATCCATAAATTTTTTCAGGTTAAACTGCCCGCATGTCTCGAGAAGTGTATGAATGCCTTCAGCCTTACAGGCAATAATGAGCCGGGACAAAAAAGCCATAAACAAAGTTGGCTCTCCCCCTGAAACCGTAACCCCCCCACCTGAGTTATCAAAGAACGGTTTATCTTTGATCACCTGTGAAACTATTTCATCTACGGTCATTTCACTTCCAACCTTTGAAAGTGCGCCGGAGGGGCAGGCTTCAGTACACTCAAAGCACAGACTGCATTTTTCCCTGTCCACAAAAAACCGGTTGGATCTTGAAAGAGCGCCGTCATTGCAGGTTTCAAGGCATGTGTCACATCCGATGCACTCGGAAGAGTCAAAGGATATTTCATATCCAGGCATCTTGCTTTCAGGGTTATGGCACCATACACATGACAGCGGACAGCCTTTCATAAACACAACCGTCCGTATTCCAGGCCCGTCATCAAGCGAGTTGCCCTTTATTTCCAACGTCAGAGGTTCTTTGCTCATTTATTCATACCCTGTACGCCCAGCTGCTATAAACCTCTCTCTTTTTTAACCGTTTCATACGCTTCCTGAATTTCCCGGAACTTGTCGTTTGCAAATTTCGTAAACTCTTCGGGAAGTCCTTTTGATGCGATGGTATCAGGGTGATATTCTCTTACAAGTTTTCTGTACTGCTGCTTTATCTGGTCATCTGAAGCATTCGGGTCAGTTCCAAGAACAGAATAGTACTTATCGCTGTCATCTACATATTTTGATTTCAGTTTTTGATAGGCATTCTCGTTGAAATTAAATATTCGAACAGCTTCTTGGATCAACCCTTCTTCACTTTTACTCATCCTTCCGTCTGCAACAGAAACACGTATGAGTATATCGATCATCATCTCAAGAATCTGGAGTTTGTAAGAAAACAGATTGTAAAACTGCGATGCAAAATTTCCGAACGGTTCAGGTGACTGGGTTGCTGCCTGGAAAATTTCTCCGGCAACCCGCCTGCTTTCATGATCGAGGTTAAGGTCATGAACCATAAACTGCTCAATTGACTTTATTTCTTCATCAGATATTCGGCCGTCTGATTTTGCAAGTTTTGCCAGCATTGAAAACGTCGCCACAAAAAAAGTAAGCTGTTCCTCTTCGCCTTCGGAAAGAGGCATTCTCCCGCCTGGAGATGACAGATACTCCTGTTCATTTTTATCAAATGCATGCCCGAATGTTGCCCCGGCTACGGCCCCAAGAGGTCCTCCCAGTGCAAATCCGATTGTTCCGCCTACTACTTTACCAAGCCATCCCATTCTTTCCTCTTCTTTTTCAAAGGGTTACGTCCTTTTCTGACCTTTTTTCTCTTTTACACAGAATTTTCCGAAACCGGAGATCATGATGTTATCACCTGATTCAAAAATTCGTTTTATTATTTCCAACAAGTTTTCAACCAGCTCATATGATTCAGTCCTTAAAAGTTTCAGTTGCTCCTGGATTGATTCAATTATTTGTAATTTTGTTAAAGTCATGTTTTTTGAATCCTCTTTTAGATAGAAGTTTGTGTATATCAACAAATTTTGATAAAGATTATTTACAGGTTGCAATTTTGTCAAGAGATTATGAAATGTTATAAAATCAGGTGGAAAAAATAGTAAAAGATGCAGGATTATTTAGGCGTTTTTGATATTGAATGCGAGGTACTGAAAAAATGACGACATGTATAAAGAGTAACTTTCTGTTGAAAACAGTCATACTGATCGCGGCTTTAATCGTAATTGTTTGTGTTGACTGCAGTAGCGCCAACAGCAAACCGACAATGGATTCCAGTGTTGTTACTGCTGACCGATCAATGGATACCAATTTTTATCAACAAATCAGCCCTACTGGGGATCGATTGAATAAAATAGAATCTCCCGCAAGCATTTCGAATCATAAAATTATCCTTTTTAAAGATGATCGGAGTTGCGGTTCAGCCGCACTGGCAACTATTTTAAAATATTCCTTTAACGTAGATGTCGATGAAATGAATGTAATTACTGGTATGTTAACTTATGGTGATAGAGAGTCAATAGTTAAGAGAAGTGCTTTCTCCTTCTATGATATGAAACGCTTTTTGGCATCAATCGGATATACAGGAACGGGGTACAAAATAGATGGTCAGATCTCTTCCGAGCAATTCAACAACGATGATTTCGATACCATCAGGAATACAACCATCATCCCTATTGAAGTAAGTGGATACTCTCATTTCACCGTCTATCGCGCTTTTGATGATCAGTATGTATATCTTGGTTCTCCCCTTTACGGGAATATCTGCGTGACATTCGATGATTTAAGCAAAGTTATTATTAAAAGATCAATTTTTGTAATCAGCAAGCGTGAATCTGAAAAATTATAGTTTCCAGCTATTTGCAAATTTTTATCAAAAGCGCCTGAATGAGCTGTTTTTAGTGACTTCAAAGATGTCAGATTGTTTGATGAAAACTGACCCCTATTCCCCCATTCATTTTTTATTGACATTTTATTGAATCTGATTTAATTGTTTATTCCAATTTAATTTTTAAATTGAATTTATTTTTTCATTATAGAAGCTGTTTCAAAAGAGGTAAGATTTATGGATGTCATTCAAAGTAAAATCGACACGTCTTCTGATCTTTATCAAAAAAATTACAATGCCATGGAAACCCTTGTAACAGATCTGAAAAAAGAGTTGAAAAGGGCCATGGAAGAAAGATCTCAAAAATCAAAAGACAGATTGAAAGAGTCAGGAAAAATCCCTGCTGCAAAAAAACTGGAGCTCCTACTGGACAGAAACAGCCCGTTCCTTGAGATTGCACCTCTTGCAGCAAAAGGATTGTATGATGGAAAAGTCCACAAGGCAGGGTTAATTACAGGCATTGGTGTGGTGGAAGGAAGAGAAGTGTTTATTTCCATCAACGATGCCACCATTAAAGGTGGAGCCGGATACCCCATGAGTGCAAAAAAAGGACTCCGCTGCCAGACTATTTGCATGGAAAACCGCATTCCAACGATAAGCCTTGTAGATTCTGCAGGTGCCTATCTGCCGCTTCAGTCAGAAATGTTTCCCGACATTGATGGCGGAGGGAAAATCTTTTATAACCAGGCAATGATGTCCAAGATGGGAATTCCTCAAATTGCAGCGGTTATGGGTCTTTGTACTGCAGGCGGCGCGTACGGAGTGGCTATGTGTGATGAAATTGTACATGTAAAAGGCCATGGTGCAATATTTCTGGGCGGCCCACCTCTTGTAAAGGCAGCTACAGGCGAAGAGGTAACGGCAGATCAGTTGGGAGGACCGGATGTACATTGCAGGGAATCAGGCCTGTCGGATTACATTGCAGAAGACGATGTGGACGCTATCCGGATCATTCGAAACATTGTAAAAAACCTTCCCCTCAATGAAAAGAGCCGCTTGTCAATGAAAGCCCCCGAACCCCCGGCATACGACCCAAAGGAAATTTACGGCATAGCAAACCAGGACCTTTCATTACCGTATGACTGCCGGGAAATCATCGCTCGCATTACGGACGGTAGTGGGTTCCATGAATTCAAGGCCACTTATGGCGAAACACTTGTTTGCGGATGGGCCTATATTCACGGCTACCCGGTGGGCATACTCGGAAACAACGGTGTGCTGTTTTCCGAAAGCGCATTAAAAGCAACGCAATTTATTCAACTCACCGACAAACGGGGCATCCCGCTTGTGTTCATTCAAAACATCAGCGGTTTTATTATCGGAAAAGCCTACGAAAGAGGCGGCATTACAAAAAACGGCCACAAGATGGTCAATGCGGTTTCCACAGCCACGGTACCCAAGTTTACCGTCATTGTCGGCAATTCTGCCGGCGCCGGCAACTACGCCATGTGCGGCAGAGCTTATTCTCCCAGATTCCTCTGGATGTGGCCAAACGCAAAAATCGGCGTTATGGGAGGTGAACAGGCCGCAGGCGTCCTTGTGTCGATCACAAACGATCAAAATGAGAGGCTCGGCAAACCGCCACTAACCCCGGATGAAGAAAAAGCAATCTGTGAACCAGTGATCGCTGCTGCTGAAAAAGAAGGGAATGCATATTACAGCACGGCACACATCTGGGACGACGGCATTATCGATCCTGCAAAAACAAGGGACACGCTCGGTCTCTCCATTTCAGCAGCTTTAAACGCGCCCATAAGAGATGATGTTCATGGATATGGAATATTCAGAATGTAAGGACAATTTAAATGTTTAATAAAATACTTATAGCAAACAGAGGTGAAATTGCCGTCAGGGTAATGAATACCTGCAAAGAAATGAATATTTCGACTGTAGCCATATACTCGGATGCAGACGTGGATGCACGCCACAGATTAACCGCCGATGAATCCTTTTACATCGGAAAATCGGAACCATCCGACAGTTACCTGAATATTGACAAAATCATTGATGCCGCAAAAAAGACCGGATCAGAAGCGATTCATCCCGGATACGGCTTTCTTGCTGAAAATGCAGCCTTTGCCCTGGAATGTGAAAACCAGGGCATCACTTTTATAGGTCCGCCTTCTGATGTCATCAGCAATCTTGGGGATAAGACAAAGGCAAGAAGAATTATGGAGAAGAGCAATGTGCCCGTGATACCCGGTATGACGTATGCTGCCGAAGATATGGACACCATGGCTAATGAAGGCGACAACATAGGCTGGCCGGTTATGATAAAGGCGGCAGCAGGTGGCGGTGGTAAAGGTATGCGAATTGTAAACTCGAAGCAGGAGATGGCCGACGCCTGTGCGGCTGCATCGCGGGAAGCGGAAAGCGCCTTTGGCGATAATTCCATTTATCTTGAAAAGTTCATATCGCGTGCCCGGCATATTGAATTTCAAATTCTTGCAGACAACTTTGGAAATACAATTCACCTTTTTGAAAGAGAATGCTCCATTCAAAGACGCCACCAGAAAATAATCGAAGAGACGCCATCCACATCCCTCTCACCGGACTTAAGGGAAAGGATGGGAAAAGCTGCTGTGCTGGCGGCAAAAGCCTCGGGGTACGTGAATGCAGGAACCGTAGAATTTCTCCTTGAACCTGATGGCAACTTTTATTTCCTCGAGGTTAATACGAGGCTCCAGGTTGAACATCCAGTAACAGAAATGATTACTGCCATCGATCTTGTAAAAAAACAGATCGAGATTGCCGCAGGCAAAAAGCTTACTATTGCACAGAATGATATTTCAGCAAAAGGCCACGCCATTGAATGCCGGATATACGGAGAAGATCCCGAAAAATCATTCTTCCCCTCTTCCGGCAAAATTATATTTATGAAAGAACCCTCAGGGCCGGGAATCCGCTGCGACAGCGGCATTCACTCTGGTTTCACCGTACCTGTTGATTACGATCCGATTCTTTCAAAACTGATCGTACATTCACAAACAAGAAATGAAGCCATAAACCGAATGATCAAAGCGCTTTCGGAGTATGCGGTCCTTGGTGTTAAAACCAATATCCATTTTCTTATGGATATACTCAAATCAGATGATTTCAATGCCGGTAAAACATATACGGATTTTATCGAGTCCAATTTTTCAGACTGGGAGCCCGGCTATCATGACGCGGACATAGCCTGCATTGCTTTTATTGCAGATGATCTTTCACCAAAAACTAAAATATCCGGTTCCGCAGAAGAACAATTTCCTGAACCATGGAAAGCGCTCAGCAACTGGCGCATAGCCTGACATCCTGAAAAGGAGGATAAAATTGGAATACAACCTGAATGTTAACAAAGAGACAAAATCAATTATAATTGAAAACAACGAGGTAGATTCATTTCTTGCAAAAGTCGACAAAAACAATTTCCACGTAACGCATAGAAAAATTAATGATCACACAGTTCACATTGAAATAGACAGTGAAAAAAGGCACAAAGGAGTCAATATTTACATTGCGGATACAGCAAACGGTAAAACCATATCCATTGACGGCATCACATATACTGTGTCTGATGCAGACACTCTGTTTCTGAACAGTGCCGGCAAAGAGATTACAACCGGAATCCCGGACAAGATTACTCCCCCTATGCCGGCCACCGTTATATCGGTAATGGTAAATAAAGATGATACTGTTAAAAAAGGTGATGGTATCGTTGTCATCTCAGCCATGAAGATGGAAACAACTCTTGCAGCTCCGTATGACGGCCGGATAACTTCAGTTAACGTCTCCGAAGGCACCAAGGTAATGCCTGGCGATATTCTTGTAGACATAGAACCTGAGTCATAAAAAAGGAGAAATAGGACATGAATGACAA
>JAFDJC010000295.1 GCA_019307665.1 Deltaproteobacteria bacterium
TCCAGAAAAACAGGAGGCAGGGTTTTAGTCGCTTACTAAACCAAATACTTTTAAATCGTCTTGAATGTAATCGATTTTGACGCTCACGATTTGGTTCATAAAATGATCTTCACCACTAACCAAAACCGGTATATAGTTTGAACTGAATCCTTTTAGAAGACCGGTAGCTGAATCCCGTTTTGTTTCAATAAGAACATTCACTTTTTTTCCTTTGGCCTTTTTGTAAAATGCCTCTCTTTTGGCTTTGCCGATCTCACGTATTTTCCGGCATCTTTCCCGGGTTGTGTCGTGGTTAACCTGGCCGGAATACGTTGCGGCAGGCGTCCCTTTTCGAGGCGAAAACGGAAAGACATGGAGATATGATACGGGTAGTTCTTCAATGAGTTCGCAAGTGTTTTCAAATGCCTGTTCTGTTTCCCCGGGAAATCCAGCCATAACATCAACCCCAATTGCCGCCTTTGGCAGGACATCTTTGATTTTCAGTGCCGGTGCATTTTTTTTAAGATGTTATCATCACCGCTTTGAAGCGGGATATGGAAATGGGAGCATATTGTATCTGATGCAGCAGCCAGGTTTATGATATCATACGTAAGCTCATGGGGCTCTATAGAGCTTAGCCTTATTCTATCCATGATTTTTTCAATATCTATCCTGTGCAGGAGATCATAAAGAAGACCATTTTCGGGATCAAGGTCCTGTCCATAGCAGCCCATGTGAATTCCGGTTAAAACCGCTTCATGAAACCCTTTTTTTTTAAAAAGCCTGAGACGTTCAATAACATCTTCAGCAGGCATGCTCCGGCTTTTTCCCCTTGCGTGTGGTACAATGCAGTATGTACAAAAAGCATTACACCCGTCCTGAATTTTAATAAATGGTCTTGTCCTTTCATCAGGGACAGTCACCGGGAACTTCTTAAACCGGGTTTCTTTCATCATGTCGCTTATTTTCAAAACAGGGGAATCGTTTTCTATGCTGATTTCAGAGGAGAGTACGGATTCGGGTATGGCAACCTTGAACGCATTGCCTGCTATTTCATGAACGCCTTCAATTTTTATTATCTCATCCGGAGCGGTCTGCGCGTAACAGCCGGTTACAATTACTTTAGCCTTGGGATTGGCTTTAATCGCTTTCCGTATCTCCTGTCTTGACTGCATCGAGGCTTTTCCGGTAACCGTGCAGGTGTTGATAATGTATAGATCGGCTTTATCATTTTTTGGCGACAGATGCCAGGAAGCGTTTTTTAAAAGTTTTGATATGACTTCTGATTCTTGCTGATTGACCTTGCAGCCTAATGTTATAATTCTGTATGTCGGCATATTCTGTACGCTAAACTCAAACGATCCAGCCACCGCCGGCCACTTCATCGCCTTTATAAAAAACAGCGCCTTGTCCGGGTGTGACAGCCGGTTGCTCTGAATCAAATATTACAATGGCGGATTGGTTTTTGGTCGGTATGACTTGAGCAAGGACACCCTTGTGGCTATATCTGATACGGGTCAGCATTTTCAAAGGAGATGACGGTTTGTCGCATATCCAATTAATGTCTTTGACCCGGCATTCTTTCCTGTAAAGTTCGTTTTTAAAACCAACGGTCAGGGAGTTATCTTCAGTGTTGATCCTGAGAACATAATAGGGTTCTTTTGCAGGACAATTAATGCCTCGCCTCTGACCTACGGTAAAAAAATGAAGGCCATTATGTTGGCCAAGGATATTCCCCTCTGTGTCGATAATAAGACCGGGCCGGGTTGATATGCCCTGCCTTTCAAGAAACCCGGCATAGGACATGTGCCGGATAAAACAGACATCCTGACTTTCCTTATTAGAAACAGGCGCAAGACCTTTTTCTTTGGCAATACTTCGTACTTCATTCTTAGTAAGGTTCCATAAAGGGAAATATGTGAAAGAAAGATGCCTCCGGGTGAGGAATGCTAAAAAATAGGACTGGTCTTTTTCCTGATCTTTTCCTTTCTTAAGGCGAATCGTGCCGGTATTGTCTGTCTCTGTCCCGGCATAATGGCCGGTTGAAAAACGGGATGCCCCCTGCTCTTTTGCAGATTCAAGCAACGCTCCAAATTTTATTGCCGGGTTACACACAAGGCAAGGGTTGGGGGTTACGCCTGCCATATAGGATTTGATAAAATAATTTACCACTTTTGTTCTGAACAGATTGCTTAAATCCATGATTTTGACTGGAATATCGAGCTGACTGGATATGTGACGGGCGATATCCGATACGTTGTTTTCGGAATTCGGATCAAAGGTTTCGAACCCTGTCTTAAAATGAATGCCGATCACATCATCCCCCATCTCTTTGACAAGAGACGCTGCAACAAGTGAATCAATACCGCCGCTGACTGCTACAGCTGTGACATGTTTCATTCAAAGAAGCTTTCGGAAGTAGGCCTTACAATCATTGCCCTGGCCGGACAGGCCGGGACGCAGAGTTCGCATATGCTGCATTTTGTCTGGTCAAACTCCACAGACATTTCCGGACGTTTAATTGAGAGGGCGCCTGTAAGGCACACAGCGGTGCAGGCACCGCACTGCATACACTTTTCATCGTCTCGCTTTACTTCCTGGGAAGCATTTTCAACTCTTACTCCCTGGTCCTTGAGAAACGAGATGCCGCTTTTAAAGTTCTTTTTTGAGCCCGAGAGTTCAAGAACCATAAGCCCTTCTTTCCTCGGCAGAATTGTCGCTTTCAGAATGTTGAATGTCAGGTCATGGTGTTTGGCCAGATTACAGACCGTCGGTTTTTGAACTTCTGTATTGGGAAACCGAAGTACCAATATTTTTGAATACATTTTCCACGCCTCCGGAAAAAATTGATTGCCTGTCCGGAAATGACTGTTAATCGGTTTTTGCTTTTTCCCGAACAGACTTTCTTGCTATTAAAGATTAATTATCTTAATATAATTGGCATACATGTCAAGAGAGAGTGAGTTCACAAAGCAATTTTCGGCATAAAGGGCAGGCAAATGAACCGATACGCTTATCGCACCACCGGTTATGCAGTCAAGGCACTCACATGGCTTTCAAATGCAAATATTCGTATTCACCATGAGGAGAAAATTCCTGATGGATCAATTATTTATGCCATAAATCATTTCACCAGAATTGAAACGGTTTTTATCCCTTATCACATTCGACGCATTACAGGAAAGGATATATGGTCTCTTGCCGATGCCGGCCTGTTCGAGGGGGTGCTTGGTTCATATCTTAATGAGGTCGGCGCCCTTTCAACAAAAAATCCTGACCGGGACAAATTGATTGTGAGAAGCCTGCTGACCGGTGAAGCATCCTGGATTATTTTTCCTGAAGGGTGGATGGTTAAAAATAAAAAAATTTATGATAAGAACGGCAAAAAACAGCCGTTCGTCGTTGCATCTCCTGAAGGAAGGCACGCACCGCATACAGGAGCGGCTACCCTCGCCCTTAGAACTGAATTTTATCGTGAACGTATAAAACAGATGATAAAAAAGGATCCTGCTGAAGCCCGGCGTATCCTTGAACTGTTTAAGATTGATACTACAGATACAGGGTCTTTATTCAATTTAGAAACTTATATTGTGCCGGTTAACCTGACATATTATCCGATACGGGCAAAGGAAAACATCTTAAGCCGCATGGCTGAGAAGTTTTTTAACAATCTGTCCGAACGGATGGTTGAAGAGATTATGACTGAAGGGAGCATGCTTCTTTCCGGTGTTGATGTCGACCTTTGCTTCGGCAACCCGATTAAGGTCAGTCAGTATATGAAGAGTCGCGCCGTAAAAAGCGACATCGAATCTCATCAGCCTATCAATTTTGATGATCAGATTCCGTCAAGGAGCATGCTGAAGACGTCTGCAATGAATATCATGCACCGGTATATGTCCTCCATTTATAGGATGACGGCAGTTAATCATGATCATTTGTTTGCTTCTCTTCTGAAATATATACCTTATTATGAGATAGATGAAGATGACTTACGGAGAAGAGCTTTTATCGCAACAACCATCGATTTTCAGAAAAAAGATGTTTTTCTGCATGACATGCTCCGTGGCAATCAGATCAATCTGTTGAC
>JAFDJC010000296.1 GCA_019307665.1 Deltaproteobacteria bacterium
CGTGAAGAGATTCTTTAAAAGCAGGTTCGTATGCTTCGCTGTTTCCTTTTCTTGCCGTCACCTCGGGAACAATGATAACTCCCGGCTGTAAATTTTCGATTGATACTTTCTCTACAACAAGCGAGCCTGCCATCAGCGTCACAAGTATTGCCGAAAAAATTATCATTCTGTTAATGAATGCTTTTTTGTAAAAAAATCTGGCTGATGCAGAAATCCATAGACAAGCGGACATGATCGATAAAACAATGAACCGTATCCCGGTTGAAAAATCGTAATGCCAGAAAAAAAGAGTTTTCAGAACTTTTGTTTTCTGTTCTTCCTCTATTTTGTCTATTCGCCTTGACCTGGCATATTGGAGATTGTGCTGCAAGTTTGCGTCGTCCGGTGTCAACATCTTTGCCCTGCGGTAATTCAGAATCGCCATCCCAAGGTCATTCATCCTGAAATAGGCGTTCCCGATATTATAGTAAAGCTTTCCATTTTCTATACCTCCGTCTTTGATTATCCGCTCAAAACGCATTACAGAACTTTGATAAAGCGTTTTAGCAGTTTCAGGGTTAGTCAGGGCAATTTCATTTGCTTTGCGAAACATCATGACAGCCTCAGTGTAAAAATCTGAAACCTGCTCCCTGTCAAGAGGTGTGCAGTATGCGTTATGCAATGAACAACATAAAAGGTCCACACATAAAAAAGATAAAACAATAATAACTTTTATTCTTTTTCTCATCATTTCAGCATCTTCTCAATCAATTGTACAAGATTAAGCGCCTCGGAAGATAAGTCTTTGGAGTTTTCCGCACCTTTTCCAGCATAGCGCCCTTGTTCACATTTTGTGAAAAGCTTTTTCAGGCTGTTGAGTGTGTCCTTCCCTACTCCGGCTGTTGCAAGATGTTCATCCACATCATCAAACGTATGAACCTTGTGTGCCATTTTCAGCCGGTCCTCCAGATAACTTTTTAAACCGTATAAAACAATATCATGTACATCATCTTTTGAATTCCCGGCATTTTTAAGCTTCTTTTTAAGCTTACCGTATGCTTTGCCGGCTTTCACAACGTCCTGATTCATGCTGCGATGTTTTCTGATGGTTATAAACAAAAACAGAGCAATATATATAACAGGAGGGCATGCCGTCATTACCAGCCACATGGGGTGTTTTAATTCCGAAAAAGGCCCGTAATATTGATGTTCGATGATATCAGGAGACTCATAATTATATCTGATACCACTTTCCCATGTCTTTAGCTCACTTCCTGAAAATACCGGGGCTTCATTGCCTTCAGCGTCGAGGGCTGTTACAATTTTTGTCGCTCTGACGATTATTGGTATTGGTTCTGTTTTAGCGATATCATACTGACCTGTCTCGGTATCAAAATATGGCATCTCAATAGCCGGAATTTTGCTTACCCCCTGCCTCAGCGCACGTATGGTTTGTGTAAACACTTTTTTTGTTTCACCAACCATTTCACCGGCTGCCCTCTCGTCAGGAATTTTAAAATCCCGGGATAGCGCCTTCTGTTCTCTCAAAGGCGGCAGTTTAACATAGTCTAAATAGACCGGCCCGCTTAAAGCGACCTTTAACGTAATCGGATCTCCGATGTTAACTTTTGTTGGAGAGGCCTGGGCATATATCCTGTATTTGCCGATATGCCCGGCAAAATTTTCAGGTCTTCCCTCTTCGGGAACATCCGAAACCTGAAGGAAAAGAGCGTTTGATTCAACCACTTTTTTTCTGTAGATTCCCTGGCTACCTCTATTGAAAAAATCAGAAAAAAAATCGTCCCCGAACTGATTGCCAAAAGGGCTTTTCCTTTTTCTGTAGCCTTCAAGTGCCTCGCATACTACAATGGCAGGCCCTATTTTGGTATTTCCATCATGCTTTGGAACCAGTATCTTTTTAAATGATATGGTAGTATACGGTTCTCCATCAAGGCTCCCCCGACCTCTTTTTGCCTGGGCTTCACCGCTTTTTAAAGGTATCTTTATGTATGTTTTGCCTGTGCCCGCTTCAGGATCAGCCAAATAAAACTCATCGTTTTCAAGAAACGGAAGGCTGAAATCAAAATTTCTGACATCCTTTGCAAGATACCACGTCACTGTTAGAATAACCGGCTCGCCCACATAACAGTCTTTCTTTGAAATGGACAGCCTGAGTTTAAAGTCATTGGTCTTTTCAGGTTTCTTCACATTGATGACAACCGGATTGGTAAGCACGGTTTGTGAATCTGCGCTTATCTCCATCGGCGGAATGGTCAACCGCCCTGTTTTTTGCGGCGTTATTTGATATGAAAATACATATCCTTTTCTTACAGTTCTTGTCATTTTTCCGTTAACAATCGAAACCGAACTGCTGCTGTTCTGCTGCCCTCCCCTGAATATAACAGAAGCCCCGTCAATAATTGTCATATCAGGGTTTTCAGGATTTTCCGTTCCTGAAATCTGTATTTGAAACAAAAACGGCTCTCTGATAAAAACAGATGAGCGTTCTGCAACAGCCACAGCGTTGACCTCAGCATTGAATTGATCGGACAATCCATCGGTTCCGGACAAACCTATTACAGCGACTGTTAGAAACACAGTTAATACAATTTTATGCATCTTTACCATCACCAGTCCCTACCAATCTCGATCTGGGCCGCTGAATTTTCCTGAAATCTTCGCCCTTCGATGCTCTTTATTTTTCTTTTCTTCATCAAGTATACTTTCTGCATCCTCTTTCAGCATGTCGGATATGTCTTTTGGTTTTTTGTCTGATTCTTTTGCCATGCTTTTTTTCTGTTTTCCATTTTCCGCTTTATTCTGGTCCTGATTTTGGTCCTGGTTTTGATTTGGGTCCCTATCGTTGTCTAATTGCTCTTCTTCACGGCTGTCCTGACTTTCAGGCTTATCCGCCTTGTCTTCGGGTTCGTTTGATTGCCCAGGTTTCTTCTCTTCAGAGTCTTTGCTTTGATCCTGATTTTTTTCTTCCGATTGTTTTTTTTGCTGCTCCATTTGATCAAGAATCGACTTAATAGTATATCGCACGGTTTCAATGTTTTCAGCGGCTTCCCTGAAATCCGGCTTAAGTTCAAGTGCATCCCGGTAATAGTTTGTACTTTTTTTACAATTCTCAAGAGCACTGTTCAGATCCGACGGTATCAGACTTTCTGCTTTTCTAAATGAAGCATTCCCATGGTTAAACTTGGCCTTTGCTTCAATGGTTTCATCTTCTGCTATCGCAGCTGATTTTTCAAAAGCATCCGCGGCATTATCAAACTCGCTTTTTTTATAATAGGCGGTTCCCTTGTTAAAAAATATCCGAGATGAGTCAGGCTCCTCTTTTAGCGCATCTTTATAGGATGAAAGTGCATCATCATATTTTTCTTCAGCATATGCCCGATTCCCCTTGTTCACAAGTTCTCCGGGCGAATCCGCCTGTGCATCATGGTTTGCATAAAGGAGTAAAAAAAATGCGACGTTAAATACCAAAAACTTATGCATTAACCTTATTCTCCTTTTCACGGTCACGTGATATCATTTCAAGGCATATCAATGCAAAACCTATTGCCAGGAAAATCTGAAATTTTTCCTCATATCTTGTAAATGTCCTTGACTCAAGTTTCTTTTTATCAGCACCGGCAACCAAATTTGAATAAACGCTCCCAAGGTCGATGGTTCCGGTTGAAACATTCAAATATTTTCCTCCCGGGGTTGCCCCCGTCATCTTTCTCAAGGTCGTTGCATC
>JAFDJC010000297.1 GCA_019307665.1 Deltaproteobacteria bacterium
TACTCTTTTTAGCTCTTTTATTATGTATATTCCCGGCCTCGACAAAAAAGACTGTATTGTATTGCTTGATATATCCCATCTGCTCATGAAGCTGACTTAAAAACCGCTCTACAGGCATTTGTCCCTTTTCTGATTTAAACTTCAGATCATTGGCCAAAATTGACTGCTACTCAAAATAAAGCTGGTCACATTTTCTGCCAGTCAAATTATGAAGTCGATTTCTCACATTAAAAATAAACGAAAGAGCGTTTGAAAGGTTTTCATACTCTTCATTTGAAAGGAACCCGCCATATACAAGATCCTCAGGTGTTTTCAGATCTGATATTACACGTGCGGCCCACAGCATGGCATGATAATCCCTCAACCCTCCCTTTCCTTCCTTTAAATTCGGTTCAAGAAGATAACTTGAATCCCCCATTTTGGCATGTCTTGCCTTCATGTCTTTTGTAAGCTTGGAAATTATTTTATTTTTTGTGGTTTTAATGACCTTGCTTTCTATCCTGTTATTCAACTCCGAATACAAATTTGACATGCCACATATAAACCGACTGTCTAAAAGTGACGTAAGCACCTCAAAATCTTCTCTTGCCAATTTTAGATTTTCTGAAATTGAACGGGTACAATGTCCGACATCCATACCGATATCCCAAAGCGGATAAATAATTTCCTGAACAAGTTTTTCCGCTTCCAAAGGAACCTTTTTCCCAAAAAGAAAAAGAATATCAACATCAGAAAATACACACTGTTCTTTTCTTCCATAGCCTCCTAGCGCCACAATGGCATAGGGGTTTTTGCTCATGCTCAATGCCATGCCAATCCTGCTTTTTTCAAAACGCTCCTGAAAATAGGCATCCAGAAGCATGGCATGGTTCTCTAAGAACGCCCCCTCCTTTCCCTTCATAAAATTTATGATTAACTTCTCTCTTTTCTGCTTCAATATTTTTGACACTTGCCTATCCATGTTGTTTTAGGTTACGGTGACATAAATATTTTTTATGTTTATCTTTTAGCAAAACATGTGCCATTATACTTAAAAAGCTGTATATATTGTTAATTCATATGCTTATAAAATCATCCCCATAATTTTTAAACAAGCCTGAATTACATTTTTGTAATATATAAAACTCATTTATACAAAAATGTGTGTTTTTAGAGCCGCTGTTTCGGCAGGTAATGGGTCAACAGGGCATTCGTGACGATTAAAATAATAGGTATTGATGAATGTTACAGGTTTGTTATATGAGTAAACATTAATAACAAAATTGATTTTTTGCTTTTATTTTTGGTGATAAATGAAAGAAATTGAAAAAATTACACTGTTTTATGAAATAAGCAACGCCCTGAACGAATCCCTGGACCTCGAAAAATCGTTGTATAATGTCTTGAATATCTTTTCTGAATCAATGGGAATGGTCCGTGGAACCGTATCGATCCTTAATCCGCTGCGAAATGAAATCAGCATTGAAATCGCCCACGGGATTTCAAAGAGTGCCATGCGGAAAGGAAAATACAAATTAGGGGAAGGCATCACAGGGAAAGTTATCCAGACTGGAAAAGCGGTCACCATACCCAAGATAAGTGAAGAACCGCAATTCCTTGATCGAACGGATAGCAGAAAAACTAAAAAAGGCGAGGAAATATCTTTCATCTGTGTGCCTGTAAAAAAAGGAAAACAGGTGATCGGCGCTATTAGCGTGGACAAACCATACGATGCCTCCTATTCGCTAACAGAAGGAAAAAAATTCTTGTCAATTGTCGCCACGATGATCGCTACCCAGGTAATCAATCTGGAGACCATACGGACTGAAAAGAAAAAGTTGAAGGAAGAGAATGTAAGGCTTAGAAACGAACTTGAAAATAAGTATCAATTCACCAATATCATCGGAAACAGCAACAAGATGCGGGAGGTGTTCCAGATGATCTCCCAGGTCTCCCGCAGCAACACTACTGTTCTTATTAGGGGGGAAAGCGGCACCGGCAAAGAACTCGTTGCCAACTCCATTCATTATAACAGTCATAGAGCGAAACAACCCTTTGTCAAAGTGAACTGTGCAGCGCTTCCAACCAATCTTATTGAAAGCGAATTGTTTGGTCATGAGAAAGGCGCGTTCACTGGAGCAATCAAACAAAGACAGGGTAAATTCGAATTGGCGAATAAAGGGACAATATTCCTTGATGAGATCGGTTCCATCGATATGGAGGTTCAGGTTAAATTCCTCAGGGTTCTTCAGGAAAAAGAATTTGAACGTGTGGGCGGCCACAGCACAATCAAGACAGATGTCAGGATAATAGCGGCCACTAATAAAAACCTTGAACAGGGAGTTGAAGAAGAAACTTTCAGGGGGGATCTTTATTACCGTCTTAACGTCTTCCCCATATACCTGCCGCCGCTTAGGGAACGCAAGACAGATGTTCTTCTGCTGGCAAATTGTTTTCTGGAAAAATATTCAAAGGAAAACAGTAAAAACATCAAGAGACTTTCAACTCCCGCAATCGACATGATAATGAGCTATCACTGGCCTGGAAACGTACGGGAACTTGAAAACTGCATAGAAAGGGCGGTTCTGCTCTGTGAAGAAGGCGTAATCCATGGTTATCATCTACCCCCTACACTGCAAACAGGCATTGAATCAGGCACTCTCCCTTCAAGGTCTCTTGAAGACGCAATTGCCAACCTCGAAAGGGAAATGATAATCGACGCGCTGAAAAATACAAGGGGTAACATCTCGCAGGCCGCGGCAATGCTCGATACGACTGTCCGCAAGTTTTCTTACAAAGCGAATAAGTTTGGTTTAAGTTATCATGATTATCGATAGGAAAAAGACCCGCAAGCTTTTTAAATCAAATGACAACTATATTAAAATATAGCACGCATGGACTTCCCATCGCGCGAGGATTATATAATCCGGCAAATGAACATGACTCATGCGGCGTTGGTTTCGTGGCAAATATTGACGGACAAAAAAGCCACGACGTTATAGAAAAGGGTATCAGGGTGCTGGAAAATCTCATGCATCGCGGGGCAATAGGCGGAGATCTATCCACAGGTGACGGCGCCGGGATCCTTTTTCAGGTCCCCCACGATTTTCTAATTAAAGCCTGCGGCCCTATCAATATCAATCTCCCTCAAAAAGGGAATTACGGGGTTGGCATGGTATTTATGCCGCGCGATTCTGAACCACTTCAGACTTGCATTGAATTGGTAGAAAAAACAATTACTTCCCAGGGGCTTTCTGTTCTGGGCTGGCGGGAAGTTCCGATAAACGCGGATACGGTTTCCGGACAGGCAAGAAAACAGCGGCCCCAAGTGATGCAGTTTTTTGTAGACGGAAAGGGCCTTAAGGATATCGCGCTTGAACGAAAACTTTATATTATACGAAAATGTATTGAAAATAACAGGCCGGACATAGAAATCTTAAACGGCTGCTTTTACATTCCCAGTCTTTCGTGCCGAACGATTGTCTACAAAGGGCTTTTTACGGCGCCCCAGCTCGCTGGATTCTATAATGATCTACGCGATCCCGCGCTTAAAAGTGCCATGGCTGTTGTTCATCAGCGATACAGCACCAACACTTTTCCCTCATGGGAACTTGCCCAGCCGTTTCGTTATCTCGCCCATAACGGTGAAATCAACACTTTGAGGGGAAACCTGAATCATATCCGCTCAAGGGAATCGTCTCTTGAATCAGGCCTGTTTGGTGAAGATATCAAGAAACTTC
>JAFDJC010000298.1 GCA_019307665.1 Deltaproteobacteria bacterium
CGGTGTTGATATGAATATGAATGGTTCATTGGATTTTGATCAGTTGTCTTATGATTCCATAGTTGTAAATGTAACGGAATAGGTAATACATGTTGGGGCACTATCAGACAAATTAAGGTTAGTGCTTGAATCTTGGCAAAACTCCTGATGCAGGGTTTCATCTCCCACTATTGAATATTTTTGGCGGATATGCCATGCTGGGCTTATGCACGTAAGCTTAAACCGGAGCTAAGCCGATTCTTCTTGACACAAAGGGCTCTTTGTTGTTTCATTACTTGTAGGTATTCTCACCATTCATTCAACCTCTATTCAGGAGGTTAGCCCATGAAAATTCACCTCAAAATGGATATGCCCTGCTCCTAATGGGCATCGTTTGTCTGTTGGGAGCTTAAATCTTCTTCTGTACAAGGCCAAACTCATCGAGAGATGAAGACGGAAAGCCGCGGGTCTTAATATTCCCCCGTTGACTCTCTTTTAAAGTATCTTGCTTCTGAAAGATAGCCGGGCTGCCGAGTGTGACTTCGTGAAGGTCACGTTAAGGCAGTTCGGCTTTTTTTTGGATAAATGTTTTAGGTGCGCTATTATGACAATCTTCCTATCAATGTCAAAGACTATCCGATGCGCCCTTATCCTATGCCTGCCGATCCTCTTTCTGCTTCATCCATGGAACGTCTTTTCTGAAGAAACCATAGATGACGCCCTCAAACCGGATGAGGCGTTGGAAGAGGAACTCAAGTATCTCAGGGAAGAGACCTATGTCATCACCCCCTCGAAAATCCCCCAGAGAATAGAAAAGGCGCCTGGCACCATTCATGTGGTAACCGACAGGCAGATCCGCCAGATGGGGGCAAGGTACCTCATGGATGTGGTCAGGACCGTTCCAGGGTGGTATGTCTGGGATACCTGGTATGGTGAGGGATACCCTCTTTTTTTTGTGAGAGGGGATTCAGGTTGGGGTGGTAGAAAGATAAAGCAACTGCAATAAAAAATAAAGATTTTAAACCGCGAATTTTTACGGATTGAACGAATAAGAGAATAGCTGTCCGCCTTCGTTTACTACGGCGCAACATGTGCTTGTGTTATATATTATTTCACTTTTATCGCGCGAAGTGAAGGGCCCTTATGTCCTTTTCCTCCCTCCCCCTGCACCCCTGGCAAATATTTATTAAAAACCGATTTTAAGCTGTGGTGGATATTTTTTCAAAACAGCTTCATAGCGACGCTTTTCAGCCATTAATGGTATGGTCAGCGGAAGATGTCTTACCCCAACGCTAACATCCTCTTTGGGGTTAGTATAAAGATTTACCATTAATGTTCCACCTGTATCGGTAATTATCGAGCCGGAAAAGCCCCCTTGAAAGCCGCTTGGAAAAACATCTTTTTGCAATTCATATACAAATGTATATTTAAATTCATCCATACGAACAGCTGAAAAGTGCTGATTAAGTGTATAAATGCGACTGTAACGACAGGATTGCCCATTATCTGCTAACCAAAAAGAACTCTGATCCACACCGTCAATATAACGTTTTTCAGGAACTAACTTTGCCACCTCAGCACCAGGTTTCCCTGCAATAGCAATAAAAGTATTAAAAAAATCTGCATAGTCGAATAACCCATCCGTTTTCCGTGGTTTTATCATTCCTTTCCAGTAAACAAAGGTGGGGACACGTACTCCACCTTCCCAGCTGGAACCTTTTCCTCCTCGGAATATAGTACGACCATGCGGAGGAATTTCCTGTTCCGGACCATTGTCACTACCTAAAATAATTATAGTATTCTCAAGTTGTCCAGATTCTTCCAAGGCTTTTGTCAAACGCCCGAAAACATCATCCAGCTCAACTATGGAATCACTGTAAACTGTCCGGGCCGGCGATTTTCCCGCATACTTATCATTAGGATAATTGTCAAAATGGGCCCCACGCGTGCAATAATACAAAAACCATGGTTTTTCACTTTTTGCCATTTTTTTGATAAACTTCTCTCCATATGTTGCCCAATCCTGATCAAGATTACGAATGCTGTCAAGATCAATAAGGTATGTTTTTTTAACACCCTCTTTGGGAGTACAATGCACATTATATTTTATAAAATTTTCTTTTTTCTTCATTTTAAATCGGGCAGGACTTAAAACAATTTCCGGATTAAAATACATATCGCGCCACTCGGTATACATATCAGAAACACTTAAAAAACCATAGAAATCATCAAATCCAACATTTTGAGGCTGGGAAGACTTGTTTTCTCCGATATGCCACTTCCCGATACCTTGAGTATAATAGCCTAGTTTTTTCAACACTGAAGCAACTGTCACGGCACCGTCAAGTCCTCCTTTTTCCCCATACATAGGGGGACGCAATATCCCATGATGGAGCGGGTTTTGACCCGTCATGATTGTGGCACGTGTAGGAGAACAACTTGGCGTCGAATATGCTGAAGTGAAAATCACTCCTCCGTGAGCAAATTTATCAATATTTGGCGTAGGATTTCCAAATGCCATCCCACCGCCATTAAACCCTAAATCAGACCAGCCTACATCATCGAGCAGGACAAACATAATATTTGGCTTTTTACCATTTGTTTTTTCAAATGCTTGTAGTTTTTCTCGGGCTGCTTTTTCCTGCTCCTTATGAACGATAACAGGCTCCATATTATCGGCAAGCTTAGTTGGTTGTAAATGGATATACTGATTTGGATGGTCATACCCTTTAGCAGAAGTTGGACCTGTTGTTGCACCTCGTAAATTTTCAGCTTGAGCAGTGCCAAATAAAAGTGGGATCGTTAATAACGTGCCGATGAGCATTGACTGTTTCATAAAAAGCCTCCTTAGTTTTTAATATTCCCTTGTTCCATATTAAATCACAGGTTTTACAAGAAAGCAAAGAAAATGCCAATAAAAATGTAGCTCAGGTATCCCTGCTAGAGATTTTTCCCATTCACGAAGTAATCAGCAAAAAAGGAGTGCATTAAATGCCCATTTCTGGGCACGCTGAGCTCCAGCTCGGAATACGTCCTCTGGACGCTGATTATCTTTCACCTATCCCCTGTCCCGCATCAGTCCTCTTTCCCTCTCACCCCTCAGCTTTATCATCATACGGGTGTGCCTCAAGAATGGCTTCGATCTCTTTTTCTGTTCTTTTTGCCCAATTTGGATTAACTTTCTTCATCAATTCAATTTGTTTTGAAAACAACAATCTCCTGAAGCTTTGACCCTTGATACGGTTTTCTAATTCATAAGTACAAGCCATCCCAAAGACTACATCGGAAACCAACCAATACATAATTTCATCTTCATCGTCAGTAATTTTATGTGCTAATTCATTTCCTCTATCGGTGATAATATAATGGTACCGGCCGTCCTTGATTTCGACATGAGGAGATCCATCATGCTGTGGGCAAGTTTGGATAAAAGGAGCAACACCAAGTACAGAGCAATGTTCGTTTAATTGGTTTTTCAATCTGTTTATATTTGGTTCCGACATAGGCGCTTCCTTATCCCTCACCACTTTCCTTTTTTCGGGGTGAGACTCCGGAATCTACTTTACTGCGAAAACGGACTTCTTCTCCGCAAAACTGAAGTCGTGGCCCATTTCCTGTAAAAAATCTTTCCGTGTATTCCTTAGTTTAAAATCTTCTTCCTGCATTTTTGAGGATATACAGTGCATCGAGGGTGATAAATTCGTTCATATTTTTTTTGCGGGAGACCAG
>JAFDJC010000299.1 GCA_019307665.1 Deltaproteobacteria bacterium
GCCCATGCAATACTCTTTTCAGGACCAAGAGGGACCGGCAAGACATCTGTCGCACGTATTTTGGCAAAGGCCATGAACTGCAAGGAAGGTCCTGTGCCTATTCCATGCAATAAGTGCATATCGTGCAAAGAAATCACTTCAGGAAGCGCTGTCGACGTGTTTGAAATTGACGGCGCCTCAAATACCGGTGTTGATCAGATCAGGGAACTGCGTGAAAACGTCAAGTACATGCCCGGACACAGCCTTTACAAGATTTATATTATCGATGAAGTCCACATGCTCAGTATAGCCGCATTTAACGCCCTTTTAAAGACTCTGGAAGAACCCCCGTCCCATGTAATGTTTGTTTTTGCCACCACAGAGCCTCGCAAGATTCCTATAACGATCCTTTCCAGGTGCCAGCGGCATGATTTTAGACATATAGATGTCGAATCAATTTCAAAGTATCTGAAAAACATATGCACGAAAGAAGGTGTTGAAATAGCCCTGGAGAGCTTGGGGCTAATTGCGCGTGAAGCCGGCGGGAGCATGAGAGACGGCTTGAGCCTTCTTGATCAGGCGATATCCTGCACCCAGGGAACGATAACACATGAACAGGTACTCGATATACTCGGTGTTATCGACAGAGAAGTCATTTTCCATATTTCAAAGGCTATTTTAAACGGAGACATCACGAAGGTTCTTGATATTTTGGATGAGATTTACAGCGGCGGCCATGAAATGAAAAAACTGTATGCCGATCTAATTGAACACTTCAGAAACCTGCTGGTCGTCAAGATGGGAAAAAAAATAGACAAACTGGTGAATATCCCGTCGCATGAAATTGAACTGATGCTTGATCAGGTAAAGGGGATTTCCACAACATTTTTGAATCAGATTTTTGATTTACTCTTCCAAGAAGAGGTTACCATAGGACATTCAACACAGCCGAAACTGGCTATTGAAATGGTTTTCATCAAGATGTTTCAGATAAAACCGGCTTTACCCATTGATGTCCTCATTGAAAAGCTCGAAAATCTTAGAAAAGATATTGACGAAACTCGGACCGGCTTTCGTGATACTGAAAACAGAATTGCGTGTCAGGATGACACTGAAAGTTCGCAAGCAACATCAAGTAAGGCAACAGGCACAGCAGAAACGATAACGCCTTTTGAAACAAAGCCTTTTGATCAGAATGAAAATATTGACAGCACATGGAAAAGATTTTTATCAATTCTTTCTGACAAGTATCCTTCTCTGGCCGCACTTATGACAAATGCAACTATGAAAAGGCTTGGGGATCAACGTCTGGAAATCGAAGTGAACGGCAACGATTTTAACATAAACATGGTCAAGAAAGATAAAAACACAGCCATTATCAAAAAAGTGTGCAAAGACTTGTTCGGCCCAGAGATGGACGTAATTATTACGGCCCAAAAAACACAAAACAATGAAAATCAGCAGAAAAAAAGCCGGGATAGCCGTTTGAAGCAGGAGGCTTTAAGCCATCCTCTGATCACTGATGCAGTGGAGATTTTCAACGGCAAGGTTGTTGACGTCAAGATTCTGTAGGAGGTATTGTAATGAAAGACATGGGAAACATGATGAAGCAGGCCCAGAAGCTTCAATCTAAGATGTTAAAATTACAGGAAGAAATGGCTGAAAAAACGGTTGAAGCAAGTTCTGGCGGCGGTATGGTAAAGGTTGTAGCCAACGGCCGCCATCAGCTACTATCAATTCAGATAGAAAAAGAGGTTATTGATCCGGACGATTTGGAAATGCTTCAAGATCTGATACTTGCAGCTGTTAATGACGCTTTGTTAAAATCGCAGGAAATGGTTTCAGGAGAGATGAGCAAGCTTACCGGTGGTATGAATATACCGGGATTGATGTAACACCTAAAACCTGCATACAAATTTTAAAAGAATTAAATAAACATATTTATTTCTATGAGCCATTATCCACCATCGATATTAAAATTGATTAAAAACTTCTCCAGGCTTCCGGGTATAGGAGAAAAAACCGCCGAACGTCTGGCAATGCATGTACTCCGTGCGCCGCGCAGTGAGGCTGAACAGCTCTCTAACAGCATAAAAGAGATTAAAGAGAAGGTAAGGCTATGTGCAATGTGTTTTGCGTTTAGTGACGCCGATATTTGCAATATATGCAGCGACCAGAGAAGAATCTCCTCAATCCTATGTGTGGTGGAGCAACCACCCGATATGGTTGCAATTGAGAAATCGGGTTCTTTTGCGGGTCTGTATCATATCCTGCAAGGCGTTCTGTCTCCCATGAACGGTATCGGACCTGATAGTATCAGGATCAAAGAACTTATCTCAAGGATTGCCGAAGGAAAAATCAAAGAGGTTATTATTGCTACAAGTACAAATGTCGAAGGTGAGGCCACTGCCGCCTATCTTGCAGAACGTCTTGAGAACTATCCGGTCAAAGTTACGCGAATCGCATCAGGCGTTCCAATGGGGGGTGATCTGAAATATGTGGACCAGGTTACATTGAAAAGAGCCATGGAGACCAGGCATGCCGTCTAATCCTGTAGAACCTTCAGATATTTTTAAATGTCAGCAATGCGGTGATTGTTGCATGGGATTTGGTGGGACCTTTGTAACCGAAAAAGAAATCAAAACCATAGCCGGTTATTTAAATACTGATCCTGGGAATTTTGTTGAAAATTACTGCCAGATTTCAGGGGGAAAGCCGGTTCTGTCCCAAGGCAAGGATACTTACTGCATATTCTGGGACGAATTATGCACCATTCATACGGTTAAGCCCCGCATGTGCAGGACATGGCCTTTTATTCAAAGCGTATTGGTTGATACGGACAATTGGCAAATCATGGCTGGGATATGCCCCGGTATCCATACGGATGTGTCTGACAGCGATGTGATAGAATGTGTAAGCAAAGAACTTGCAAAGAATTTATAAAAGCTTCCAGTCTTTTACATCTGAGAGTTTATAAACATTATTCCCTGCCCTGTCCGAGATTATCTTGCGGAGAATATCCCTTGTTTCAAGGTCTTGCAGACCTTCAAATAATGACTCCCTGGAGCTGTTCCACATTTCGGAAAGATTCTTTGTGGAAATAACAGTACCGGCGTCTGCCATGCTGCAACATAACAGGTATGCTGAAACTGTCTCCACCGAAAGCCCCAGATCAAAAATCTTCTGGTTCATGGACGGGGTTTGATCTTGTGAATTCATTTGTGCTCCTTGATTATATGAACCTATCTCAAAAATAAGATTTAGTGTTCAGAGCGCAAGTTGAGCTTTGCGAAATCCCGCCGCCGGGAGCACGAAACGGTGAAAAAGCGGAGCATACACGTAGTATGTGAGCATTTTTAACCGTTTCGGAACACCGACATGGGCACTTAGATTGTTTTTGAGATAGGTTCATGTTAAATTATAGGGCCATCTATATCACCTTGATGCTTGTGGAAGACGTTTTTCAAAAAGTTAGTTTAATACTATTATTTAATATCGGAAATCAATAAAAAGTACCTAAATTATACAATGATAGGAATATTCGACTCAGGAATAGGCGGGCTTACAGTTGTGAGGTCATTGATGGGACATCTCCCAGGTTATGACATTATCTATTTTGGCGATACTGCACGCACGCCATACGGGAGTAAGAGCCCTGAAACCGTTGTCGGATATGCACTAGAAAATACAGAGTTTCTGTTGAACAGAG
>JAFDJC010000300.1 GCA_019307665.1 Deltaproteobacteria bacterium
GGCCTTTAATATCTTAAGAACCCTTAAACCTTCATTGCCGTCTGTTTGAGGTTTTATTCCATCGGAAATACAGGCAAGAAAATGCATGCATTCTGCTCGCAGTGGTTCGTTTTCAGGGATATCGAGTCGCTCAGCGTCGGCTTTAGTTGGAACAGGCATATTATTTTGCCACTTGATTTCATGGGGATATAGAAGAAGTTTGTCAGGCCAGTCAAGGGTGTCATCAAAAACTGCCATTTTTTGGTCGCCAACTACTACAAGCTTTTGTTCCTTGAATGGATGAAGCCAGGAAACAAAGATGTGAGCCCGGAGACCGGATGGAAATTCAAGGTGAGTGGTTGTTACATCGGCGATCTTTTTATGAAGATAATTTCCTCCGGTAGCAAAAACACTTTCAGGTTCTTCCCCGGCAAGGGAAAGAATCATTGAAATATCGTGAGGTGCAAATGACCAGAGGATGTTTTCTTCTCTTCGGATTTTACCAAGATTAAGCCTGTGGGAGTAGATATAGTTAATACGGCCAAGTTCGCCACTTGCAGCTAAATCCTTGAGGCGGACAAAAACAGGGTGATATTGGAGGAGATGCCCAACCATAAGAATCAGATTCTTTTTTTCTGCAAGGGAAATTAACTCCTCTGCTTCTTCTTCCCGAAGTACCAGAGGCTTTTCCACATAAACATGTTTTCCGGCAAGGAGTGTTTCACGTGCAATTGTGAAGTGAGTTTCCGCCGGTGTGGCTATGACAACACCATTAATATTTTTCCTGGATAAAACATCATTTAATGCAAAACAGATATCAACATCAGGGTATTGCTTTTTAAACTGAGTCAGCAGGGTTTCATTCTTGTCACAGATAAGCTTCAATGCTCCAAGTTCATGATAGTTGCGGACAAGGTTTTTACCCCAGTAACCTGATCCGATGATTGCGACAGATGGGTTGTTCATAAGATGGATTCCTTTATTTATCTTTGAGGAGCTTAAAAAAAGCTGATTTGCAAAATATTTACCCAGCTCCGCCTTGTAAGTTACAACAAATAAGCTTTTATAACTAACTGTAATAAAATAATAAATTAAAAATTAATACAATATCGAAAACGACTTATTTTGCTTTCCAGATCAATACATGTGGCTTATTTTCAAGCTTTTGACTAAAGTCGTTAAACTCATCCCTGCTTAGTACCAGAGAACGGATTTTTCTTTTTATATATCGTTCAGTTTTTCTACTCAAATCATTCAGGTGATAATGGTCAATATTCCCTACAAGCAAAAGATCTATTATTCCAGTGTCTTTACCCTCTGCATAATCATCAATCAGGTAGGCAAGTTCCAGGTCGCCAAGTCTGTTAACTATACTGTCGATGATACGGTCAATTCCCATGACTTTGCTAACCATTGATTTTAGTTCAGGAAACAGGGCGTGGTCCGTATTGGCCCTGTAAAAAACCTGTCTGCCGTTTTTCTGGGAGTTGAGGAGTTTTGTTTTGGTAAGCTGGTTGAGTTCTTCCCTGACGGAGTTGGTTGAAACATCGAACTCCTTGGCCAATTCTCTGAGATATGAACGGGTTTCAGGATTAAAGAAAAGGCGCGTAAGTAATTTAATCCTGGTTTTTGAACCTATAATGCCTGTTAAAAGATTATTCAAAACATACCTCTTAAAGAGTAGAATACCTACTCATAATATAATATGAAAATATTGTCAAACATTTTATTGCTAACGTGAATTTATGTTAAATAACTTACAGTGATATTTTTAATATCGGCAAAAAATAAATATGCTTAAGCATTTAAAAAAAATAAGTTAGCCAAAGGTAAGCGTTGTCAAGAACTTTGTAGGAGTAATTTGTTCCCGGGATGTTGAAACCGCCGAATTCGGTTTCTGAAGAGCCATAATATATGTTTCCTCCCAATGTGCATTGTATTTCTTCAGTTAAATCCCATACAACACGAGGTTGAAGTATACCGGATGGGTCGGCCAGGTTGCTGATAACGGTCAAATAGGTATTGAATAGAGGATGTAATTCTATCTGAATTCCGGTGGAAAGATATTTCTTGCGTAAAACAAAAAGGTCTCCACGGGTTAAACGCTCTGTAATGGCCGAATCAGAAATTGCCTCTGAATAATTCTCATTTCCGATGCCATTAAAATAAAACTCCATGAACCCGTAAAAGTTCTTTTTCCACCATACCCAGGAGTAATCAATGTTTGCAACAAGGGATAGGAAGCCGTTCCTGTCTGTGTCTTCATTCAGAAACGTCCAGGTGGCATCCAGGCGCCAGGCGGCATCCATAAAATAGCCGCTACTGCCAATGCCTGTAATAAAATCTTCGTAATGGTGAGCGGCCATAATATCGAATTCTGTTGTACCAGTGGCAAAATGAAATTTTCCGGCCAGAGAGGAGTTCGACCATTTAACATTATGATCTGCCGGATTGCGCCGAGGTACATAGAGCAGTTGGATACCCCCTATTTTTTCAATAGTAAACTGGGTTGTCAACATATCGTCTCCAACTTTATAGTCTCGCTCAATATCGGTGGGAGAAAAGGGATTAAATAGATCCATTGGATTAAAAACAAGGCCGTTACCCCAGGTTAAAGCCTGCCGACCGATACGAATTGTGCCCCAGTCAGGTTGAAAAGTCAGGGAAAACCGGTCCAGACGGTGATAAAGGATGTGGCTGTCATCCTCGTCAATGATTTTGGTGAGGTCAAAGAAGCGGCGATCATCGTTAATGCCGCCGCCAAGCATCAAGCTGTCTTCAAACAGGTTTGGAAACAGTTCTTCAAGCTTTTTTTTTGTGTGCATTGTGTCGCCGCCATAAAGGACGGCTTCATAATGGATAGTAGAGTATATCCAATTATTTAAGTAAGTTTTGTTTTTTAGTCGGAAATCAGCGCTTCCGTCATATAAAGGGCCGGAGTCGATCAAATAGTAAATAGAATCGTCATCAAGCCACGATACACTTCCTCTGATTTTAAGTTGCCCCCCCCACTGTGATTCGATATTTTCATACCAGGATTTCGAAGGAGGTTGCGAAATTTGGTTGTTTTCAGGTTGGTTTTGATCGGGAATGTCTGGTGATGCCAATGAGACACAAGGTGGCAGGGCAAAAACGAAAGAAAAAAATAGCAATGCAACAACAGGCAATATAGACCGATTTTCACTTGATTGCATAATATTTTTCATTGGATGTTCTGATTCAGTAAATGAGAATCCGTCGTGAATTATTTTAAAGTGTAACTATTTTATCTGATCATCAACTATGCAACCGTCACGGATAAGTACGAGTCGATGGGCATAATCCATGACCATCTTATCGTGCGTAGAAAAGATGAAGGTGACCTTTTTTTCTTTGTTCATTTTTTTCATCATTTCCAGAAGGCCGTTTCCAGTTTTTGAATCGAGATTGGCAGTAGGTTCGTCAGCAAGAACAATGGAAGGATTGGATACAATTGCACGGGCCACAGCCACACGCTGCTGCTGTCCGCCGGAAAGCTCTGCCGGACGTCTGTTATATTTACCTTCCAGGCCCACATCGTCTAAAATAGCCTTTGCACGCTCGCGTCTTTGGGCTGCCTGCACACCTTGAAGTAGCATAACAAACTCGACATTTTCTACTGCTGAAAGGACAGGGATTAAATTATAGGACTGGAATACAAATCCTACCTTGTGTAAACGAAGAAGCGCGGGTTGTCTTGCCCGAGCCTGAAGGACCGGCCAGGGCGACAAAGCCTCCCTTGTCGATGGAAAGGCTTACACCTTTTAGTGCATGAACCTCAATTTTCCCCTGCTGGTATGTTTTGTTAATATCTCTGCATTCTACAATGCTCATTATATACCTTCCATGTGATAAGTGACCACATGCTTTTTCATGTTTGTGCCAAAGCCTCCACCGGCGTAAACCTGGCTGCTTTGGCTGCCGGATAAATACTGACAAGAAGACCAAGTATAATTACAACCAGGTTGGATATTAGTACATCTTTTGCATAAACAGCAGGATAAATTATTTTCGAAATTCCTGCAAATTCCGCACCTGCGGCAAAAGCGGAAAGATCTATGCCGCTTCCTGACAATGCGAAAACACATAAAAAGGCCATGAT
>JAFDJC010000301.1 GCA_019307665.1 Deltaproteobacteria bacterium
TATATGAATTTCAAAGAACCGTAGTTGCCTTCTCTGTTTATATTTCCAAAAACTAATCGGAAAATATTTATGATAATCACTATAAGATTAGGAGGAAAAATATTTGGTTCTATCTGTTCGTTGTTCCAGAGCCAAGCAAACCATGACCTTTACCCTATTCCCCCGCTCCTTCTCCTCTTATCCAGCCACACCTTTCCCTGATCCGTCAAACTGTACTTTTGCAATTTACTATTTGGTTTTTCCGGAATGGTATATCCAATAAATTCATGGGCCATTAATTCTTTCAACGCTTTTCTAACATTGCCGGAAACACGTGCATGCCCCAGACTTTCAACAAGTTTTTTCATCGGCAGTGGCTTTTTGTAACATTCTGAAAGAATCTTGATTTGAGTTTTTGTCAACTCAACTCCGGCTTCAACTCCGGCTTCAACTCCGGCCTCAACTTGTGCCTCAGATATAATTCGCTTAAAAGAAATAGAGTACCAGTCATTGTCAGACTCAATATCCGGATGGGGCATTTTGTATTCAGCCAGAGCATTGTTGATCCTCAAAATCCCCGACCCAATTTGTTCCACAAGGTCCATTCTGTACATCAGATTAAAAAGCAAAGGATTTCTCGGTCTGCTGACCTTGCCCAAATCTTCCTTTTTCAAACCTGACACCAGGCCGCCCGGGTTAATTATTTCAACACGATCATTAAAAACATAGACTTGAATATTTGATGTTGACCTGTAATCCCTATGTGCAATGGAATTCAATAATGCTTCACGAAGGGCTTCTTCAGGCAGTTCAAGTTTTTCCTCTCTTGGGCCGTCTTTGATGATAAACTCGGTATTCAGATGGGACAAAAGGTAATTCATCGCGTTTGAATAATTGGTAAAAATATCTTCATTATACTCCTTGCGGTCAAGAATCTTGTATTTTGTATTCCCCTGAAAAAGAACACAGGTTATGGTGGCGCTTAAAAAAAAACGAGCTATTTTATCGCAAAATATCAAAACTCCGGCATTGCAGAACCCATCATTTCTTAACACATTAAGATTTTTCAAAACATCTGACGTTTCAAGCCCTACGGGTATATTCGCTCGCAGGGCAAACATATCGTATCTTTTGTCTGAAAAATCTTTTTTGGGGTGAAAATCCATGTTCAGCTTCTGATCCCAGAAAATCAGGTTTTCCTTAAAAAAGAATTCCCGTATTTCATCCCTTGAAAGCTGCTGTGAATTTGCCCCTTCTCTGACATAAAATTTACCTCCAACAGAATATGGTTTTTTATTTCCATCCGGAACATGCACCACAAGGGCATCTCCGACCGCCTCTATGTCTACAGTATATGAGGGTTCCATATTTCTTGAAATGCTTTGAATGGAAGATTTTATCCTGTTTTTATCCTTAATGCCGGTTATTTTCCCATTATCATCAACGCCCACAAAAATTTTACCGCCAATAGAATTGGCAAATGCGCATATCTCTTTTCCGATACCTGAAGAAAAGTTTTTCTTAAACTCAGCATTAAACCCTTCACCGAGTTGTATTATTTGATGCAGTTCTTTTTTATTCATTTAAACTCCTCAAAAAAATCAGCACAAAGAAAATAATTTTACCGCAGAGTACCGCGGAAAGGTATCTCTTAAACCACCCTAACTTGAGGTCGCAAATCGCGACCTCAAGTTTTTTACCCAAGGGCTCCCATCAGCTCTTTTTTCAGTTCATCACGAGTGTCTTCCCGATATCTTCAAGAAGAGCCTTATGTTCCTTTAGCATCTTATCACGCTCGCTCAGTTTTTTCTTGTCCATAGTAATCCCCAGAGTAATTCCCAGTGATGTTGGGTTGACAATAATCCTTTCTAAAATAGTCTCTATCAAAATTTATCTGAATAAACAAACCTTTAAAAGACAGATTAAGATTAAGATCACGATTATGATTATGAGAAAAAATATTTACTTCTATCTATTCGTTGTTCCGGAGCCAAGTAAATCATGCCCTTTGGGTCGGGATTTTTATTCATAAACCGATCGATAAAGAGGAGTTTGAAAAAGTTTTAAACATACAAGGCATTCCAACCCGAACGGCAGATATCCGCCAAAACCGAGAACCGGCATTTCAAAAATATGAAAACGATTCACAAACGGAACAGCATATTCCCATTTTGCAAGACTGTTAAAGTTCCACATTTCCCAGAAAAATCCGCAAATCAGCGCTGCAAGAGCCGGCCCGACAATATTTCTCCAGTCTCCGGACTTTATAGGAGTAAATATATTATCATTTCCGAAAAGCGTTTGGAGGGATGTCACGATTAAAAGAGGTGAGACCCACAAGATCGGAAAAAGAAAATCAGGATAAATTCCTATCAGAGACAGACCAGCGCCGGATACTAAAAATGTAACCAAGGCAATGAACCGTGGCCGAAAGACGTTTATCGAAATGGAATTCACAAGCCCCTGGTTAAAGGCAGGAAACGTCATAAGAAACTCATATGTAGAGAGAACTGCCGGCAAAACAGTTGAAAAAGATATGGATGCAAAAAAAACATACTGGATTGTTCCAAAATCATCTATCCCTAAGTAATACCAGTTCTGAACGTATCTGTTGAGGTATTCAAAAAACCACCAGAGAACCGCGCTTAATGGAAAAAGAAGTATAAATCTTTTTGGATTATCTGTTAATGCGCAGCTTGATTTACGTTTTACGCACAGGGCATTGACGACAAGAATATATCCTGCCCAAGGTAGCGTAAACGTATGCTGCTGAAATAACTTGAACCATTCAAATCGTGTCCATGCTAGAATTGAACCCGCAAATAAGATTAATACTCCGGCCCACCCCCACCATGGAAAAGTCGATAATTCGGGTTGTGAGATTTTAGCTGGTCGGCGTGTATTGTATTGGATTAAGTATACAACGGCAGCAATCAATAATAGATCAACTATAGCGATGAGAATAAATATCGTCCATGAAAATTCTGCATGCGTCACATAACGTGTTAAAGGCGGAAACTCAAGGAAGCCGAAAATTTCAAGGCCTGCTGCTGCAACACCGGCCAGAGGCAGTCCTATTAGCATTATTGCTGCGATCATGAAGACATACAGCGGCAAATCATATCCTTATTTCAAAACATGCTGATCAAGAACAAAACATGTAAATAAGCCTTTGAAAACTTCTGCGTTTTCAACTGTTACGACTACATTCACGACCGTTTTCTTTGACTTGGAGGATTCTGCCCTTGCTTCTGCAAAGGCGATTTCTCCTGCTTTAACCGGCTTAAGAAATTTCACATCAGCCGAACCAAGAACTACATTGGGATGATTGACGGCAAGCATGGCAGCATAGTCTGCAAGGCCGAATATAAATCCGCCATGAACAAGCCCTGTCTCATCTACTTTCATCCTGTCCAAGGTTTTTAACATTACTCTGGAAAAACCTTCTTTCAGGTCAACCGGTTCGCCGCAAAGCTCTCTGTCTATTGCTTTATGTGTTTTCATTGTCTCTTCAATAGTTCTTCGGCAAGTGCGAGATAATCTTGGGTACCGTAACTCCCTTTCCTGTAAAATACAACCGGCTTGCCGACCTCTGAACTTGCAGCAATCGTTATATTCCCGCGGATTATTGTATTAAAAAGTAAATTCTTATACCGTTCGTCGGTTTTCAATTTATCAAAGATACCTGATCGTATAAATCGTATCAAACAGGTCTTCCAAAGCAGCATAGGCATAAGGATGTGTCTGGCAAGGTATAATCACTTCCCTTGCAAATGCAAAAACATTAACCGTCAAAAGAGACAGGCTTGGGGGCGTGTCCAGAAGAACAATATCATATTCGGACACCACGCCATCAAACGCTTCCTTCAAACGATTTTCACGACCAGGCTCATTGATCAGTTCAACTTCAGCACCGGCCAGATCCACATGAGCAGGAATCAGATCCAGTCCTTTCCATTTTGTATTCAGAATAGCATCTTCTGCCGGAACCTGTTCTCCGGTTGTCATAAGGTCATAGGTATGCGCCATGCCATCTTCAACCTGGACTCCGAGGCCGCTTGTTGCCCCATGCTGCGGATCCATGTCTACTATCAGCACCTTTTTTTTATTTAGCGACAGGGCTGCACCGAGATTAACAACCGTTGCGGTTTTCCCCACACCGCCCTTTTCATTTGCCACTGCAATGATTCTTGTCTGTCGGGTATTCATCAGAACTCCTTTAATGATTAAAAATTACGGGGCTTCTATTTTCTCTTTAACCTCGTTGATCCTAATGCTGATCTTTTGTACATCGTCATCTGTTTCTTTAAGTATGTTAAACAACTGCTCCTTGTCAATTCGCTTTTGCTTAACAAGCGAGGTCAATAAAGCTAATTCTGTTATATAAGTCTGAAACCGTTCTGTTAAAATGTCATAGTATCTGTTGGAAACAGCATCTGCCAGCTTGAAAATATACTGAAATTTAATATTTTCCCTGTAGTTTTTAAAATGAGAAACAATCGATCTTTCAGTCTCCCGCTTCATGCGCCGAATTCCATCTTTTAGGGCAAGTATTGCATCAGCCTTTCTATCCTGAACCGGTTTTTTCAATATCTTCCTGAACAGATTCAAAATACTGTAAAAACCAAACCGTAAAACAGCCTCTGTTTTAATCCTTGCGGAATATTGCATAACAGCCACTGCCGGGCTAATCTTCAGTCCGAAAATCCTCTTAACCGTTTCAATATCGGGTGTATTAATTGTGCCGTCCAAAGCCTCCCTTGATGTTCCCATATCAATACTGCCGACAGTGCTGTTAAATTCATGGACAGCATCGGCAACCATAACAGTAAACGGTTCTGCAATAGCTCTCAGCGAATCTGTTATTTTATCTTCTTCTCCCTTTATAAAACCGACGATTCCGGGATTGATGGTTTCAGCCATATATGTATTAAGATTTTGTCTGAATTCATGATAGATCGCATAAAGTGTCTGGGTAAATCCTGCTGATATAATGCTTACCTCATACTGATCAAAGGATATGGTATACGACCTGATAAACTCTATAATGTTATCAAGAATGCCGCCTGACCGATGTGAAAAGAACGAATCAACATCTTTTCTCAAATTCTGCCTTATCTCCCTGGTGCCACCGTCAAGCGTATTCCTGATCATCGATGTAATCTTTTGTATTTTCTGCTGTTGATGGTTTACTTTCCGTATGGTTTCGTCCACGGCATCCGCATCCCCGGTCACTATTTCTCGGCTAAGGCCCACCCAATCTTCAATTCCTGATGCAATCAGTTTCAGACGTTCAACATGATTTTTTAAAAGAAGCTGATATCTCTCTTCCCTGATTTTGCCGTTAAATGACATATAAAACCGCTCTGTTTCAGTATCAGAAAATTTTGACAACTCCTTTTCGCTTCTCCACAGTTTAAGCCGGGCCATATCTTTTTTTGTCAAATTCACTTCTTTTTCTTTAAACAGGTTAAAAAGAGAGGAAAATACAAATATATCGGGATCAGATTTCATAAGAGAAATCTCATCTGATATTTTTTTAATAAGAGACTGGAGATCTTCCATATTATCATGTTCAGAAAAGTCACAATTGACCACAAACAGCATATTATCCATGATGCCCATTTTTCTTATCATAGATAAAAATCTTATGTCAGCCTGGCGCAGACCGGTTCTACTGCTGATAACATAAATAATAAAGTGGGTCTGAAGAAGATAGTCCTGAATCATGGCAAGATGGAGAGGATTGGGGGAGTCGCTGCCCTGACAATCTGCTATTTCAATATTGCCGTCATCCAGATCCGAGGTTATTTCAAGCTGCATGTCTTTTAAGTAGACGGCAAGCGCATCATTGCCCACAAACTCTTTATGTTCTTGGAAAGACCGGCCTTTATATTCTTTAACTCCGCTTTCGGACGAGAAGCCGACTTCAGAAATTCTGTCATACCCTTCAAGATAAGAAGACAGGAGCAGACTGTTGGAATCACGAGAATTATTGGTTATAAGTTGTTCCGGCGCAAGTGATTTAAGTGCGTCATCAAGATGTTGCCGGTCCTGACTCCTTCGTATATCAAAATCAGAGCTGCCAACGGATAAAGGAAAGAAAACCAGAGCGTTGTTAATATCTGAATTAATTTCATCCCAGGTTTTAAAATAGAGTGACGCCTTAAGCTCTAATCCGCTGTGGATTCGTGTCACAATCGAAGTAACAACTCCCGCCCCTCTTTTCAGATAATCACCTTTATAAACAGAATTGACAAATGTGCTTTTTCCGGATTTTATCGGTCCAACCACAGCAACCCGAACAATTTTTATCTGAAAATCCGTGAACAGTCCCGATTTTTTGTAACATTTTCCTGATGTCGGAAATGATCCCAAGAATATCTTTTTTTAATAGATCAAAAGTGTCCATATTATCACTTGCGATTAAAGGTCTGAAGCCAAAATTGAATTATATAACACTAATCTCTTGTAAAATTAAAGACTTTATGTTATAGGTAATAAGTTAACGTTTGAAAAGTAAAAAAAAAGAGGAAATCAAATTTATGTCGGAAAAACATCCTGAATGCCCATTATACAATCCTTTAAATTGTAAAGAATATTACAATCCAAAACTTTGTGCATTTGCAAAAAAAGATAAGATTTGCCTTAAAAAGAAAAAGCCTAAATCAAAACCTGCTAAAAATGATAAAGATGATCAAAATGGCAAAGATGAGAAAAACTAGTAGGTTATCGCCTTTTTCAGGCCTGGCCGGCTTTATCTGAAATGAGCAGCGGATCAATCCCCATGCTTTTCATCGTCGCCTCCCATCTTGATTCAACCGAAATTTCAAATACCAGACTGGGTGAAACAGGGCATGTCAGCCATGAATTTTTTTTGATCTCCATTTCCAATTGATTCTGAGCCCACCCTGCACATCCGAGTGCAATAATAAAAGACCGGGGTTCTCTACTTTGGGCAATGGATTCCAGGATATCCCTGGTATTGCTCATCGCAAGTGAAGGCGTAATCATTATACATCCTTCCCATGAAAACGGAGGCCCATGGAGTATAAAAATTTCACCGATATGAACAGGTCCGCCGATATGGATCGGTATCGATTTGGCTTCATCGGCGCAATCAATTTTCAGTTCTTCAAAAACCTCTTTTCCAGTCAAAAAAGGATGTTGACGGTTCACGATTATACCGACAGCTCCTTCATCAGAATGTTCACAGATACATGTGACTGTTTTTGAAAAATTCGGATCATTAAGGGCCGGCATAGCCGTAAGCAGATGCCCTTTAAGATAAACGGATTGCTCAGTTTCCATATTACCATTCTCGGATTTCATTCTTTACAGATTATGTTTATCATGAGATATTGTCAAGAATACAAAAATGTAAACCCCGCACCCAAATTCAATTTTAAGGTGACATATGATATCAAGCACCAAGCCGCTTTTAAAAATGAGAGAAGATGCCGAGAAAATCTTCCATGCAGGTCTTGCGGCTGTTGACCCTGAAGCAGCCATAAAAAAACACTGCCGCATCGATAAAAACAATCTGATCATTGGAAATAACAGCTTTGATCTTGCCATGTTTGAAAACATATTTGTCACAGGTGCCGGCAAAGCCGGGGCACCCATGGCATCAGCCCTCGAAGATATCCTTGGAGATAAAATTACAGAAGGTCTTATCAACGTTAAATACGGCCATTTATGTAAAACTTCAAAGATTAAACTCATTGAAGCAGGCCATCCCATACCTGATCAAAACGGCCGGCATGGGGCAGACCGTATTATGGAAATTAACCGCAGGGCATCTTCAAATGATCTTGTTATATGTCTGATCTCAGGAGGCGGGTCAGCCCTTCTGCCTCTGCCGGGAGACGGCCTTACACTTAAGGACAAACAGGATACAATCCAGACGCTTCTCGACTGCGGCGCGCCCATACATGAAGTAAATGCGATAAGAAAACACATTTCCATGATAAAAGGCGGCAGGCTCTCAGAAGCGGCTTTTCCCGCATCTGTTATGACCATGATGCTATCCGACGTTGTTGGAGACGACCTTGATGTCATTGCATCAGGCCCCACCGTACCGGACCCGAGTACGTTTCAGGACTGTTTGCATATCATTAAAAAATATGAACTTTTTGAACGTCTTCCTTCTTCCGTCACAGCACTTATCAAGGCCGGTACAGAAGGGAAAATAAAAGAAACGCCAAAAAAAGACAGCCCTGTGTTCACTAAAACAGGCAACATTATCATTGGGAGCAATATGGATGCCATACAGGCAGCTGAAAAAAAAGCTGTGGAGATAGGGTATAACACACTTGTTCTCTCATCCATGATCCAGGGCGAAACACAAGATGTAGCATGCGTCCATACTGCTGTTGCAAAAGAAATCAGAAAAACAGGAATGCCGCTTTCCCCTCCTGCCTGTATTCTTTCAGGCGGAGAGACAACTGTAACTATTAAAGGGGACGGCAAGGGAGGCAGAAACCAGGAGTTTGCCCTTGTGGCAGCAATTGATATTGCAGATGAAAGCAATATCCTTGTTTTAAGCGGAGGGACGGACGGAACAGATGGCCCAACAGACGCAGCCGGCGGATATGCAGATACAGATACCCTGAAAAGAGCATTGGCGTTAAACATTGATCCTGTTCAATTTCTGAACAACAATTACTCCTATCATTTTTTAGAAAAAACCGGAGATCTACTTATAACAGGCCCAACCAACACAAATGTAATGGATTTGAGGATCATGCTTGTTTTATAATTTTGAGCTACCGCCCCCATAGGCGTCGTGGTTCAGTATCTGTCAAGTTACAAGAATATTGAAGCGGCTGCAACCCTCGACGCCACTACAATCTCGCCTATTTTTTATATACATTGTTGTGAGCCGTGATTAATCGGTCAAGGTCATAACAACTTTATCCAAAGTTCCTGTAAATGCAAACGTACTGCCTTCATAATCTTTATCGACTTGTGTGCCGGAATCCATGCCGACATCAAAAGTCTCAGCGAGTGAATAAGTGGAAATATGCATCATTTCGAAATAATCCTCAGCAACTTTTTCTCCATTCACATACAATTCCCCAGTACCCGACCATGGCTTAAGCGTGCCGTCAATTTTTGATCTATCCAGAATAAAGTTGAATTTCAAATCAGTAGAACCTTTTGGAAGTTTTGGAGATGTCAAATGATAATGCACCCCGTCTAAGAAGTTGTAATCAAAGTGTAGCTTACCATCTTTAATGTACATTGAATATCC
>JAFDJC010000302.1 GCA_019307665.1 Deltaproteobacteria bacterium
ACGCCAGGAAGAGAACCATCCACATCAACACCGAAAGAACTAAGCGCATTTTTTGCTGATTGAAAGAAACCATCGAGGCCCCCTTTTGTTTGCATATCCGACTTCAGGTTAATAAACCTACCACTTGAACTATATTTTAGCACGCAAAATACAGGCCAACATTCTCAAACCCTGCATCACAAGGCCGCCGAAAAAGCTCTCGTTTCTCGGTCTTTACCTCGAAGGGAGAAAACCTCAAAAATACAGATCGTTCGGCGGCCACAACAATGGATGGTTAGACCCGTGGGCTAGAGCCCCCCGGGGGTTCCAACCACTTTTCGATAAACGCCACTGACAACAGAAACACTGGAACCAAGACCCTGTCCATTGGACGTCAATGGATAAGGGATGTATACCCCACCGCTCGACCCCGTACCATGCCCTTCTATGCCCGCACCAAACTCAATACCGCTGCCAGCGATACTTCTCTGCTTCCCCCTTGCCACATCCACATCCACGTTTTCGCCGGCAAGTCTCATCCTTATGTCGTTTTCAGGATCAGCAGGATTAAAGCCCATGACCTCATTATAAAATGTTCCATCGCCTGAATTGCCCTGTGCTTCATACAACTGGGTTGTTTCATTGTAATAGACAATGCCGGGCGTCACGACCTGGGCACCTGCTGCAAGACATGCGGAAATGAGTTTTGGCGTTGTGTAAAGGCCGCTATCCGCATTGTGGAAGGCAATCTTATGGAATTTATCAACAGCCGCGATATCTATCTCCATCTTGCTTGTGTTCATGGCAAACAGTCCCACCAAAGTTAACATGGCCAGAAGCAGCACAACGATAACTAATGCATTTCCATTTTCGTTCCGGGTTTGACGTTTTAAAGAACCCATAGCGTTCTCCTTTGTCTTAAGTAATTCGTGGTACAACACGGTGAATGGTAACGCTTTTTTGGGCCCCAAGCTCCGTCCATGTCACAATAATATTTACGGCCTTGGTATTATTGATTATAACGTTTTCCGCCACGTTCCAATATACGGTATACTCTTCCTGGGTCAGGAAATTATCCGCAGTTGCGGTGTCGTCATCATCCAAGCCGAAATTCCCGCCGTCATCATCGTCGCCATCGTTGTCGGCGTCCTCATCCGTGCCGTCCCCATCCGTATCTGTCAACTCGGGATCATCATAGGCAAGCGTGATCAGCCGTTCGACTTGACTCTCCGCCCATGTAGCGCCCTCGGTAATCCCATTGGCAGTGGAGTTGCACTTAATCGCCCCAACCTGCATTGAACTTACGGCTAAAAGACCTATGCTGAAAACGACAATGGCTACCATCAACTCTACAATAGTAAAACCCGTTTCCTTCCTTTCATTTTTCATTTTAAATCTCCTACGCCCCTAAGTTTCTGCAAAAAATATTTGTGGTCAAAGCCCTTCGGCGAAAAGAATCATTTGCCGGCCCAAAAACGGTATTTCCTTGCTGGTTTACATAAACATTGTCATTGTAATATCCCTTATCGTCCCTGTCCGAACTTATTACAATTGTTAACTGTACCGATTTTATATCCTCAAAATCAGACCCTGCCACAGGGGTTGCCATGACTGATTCATCCTCATCAAGGTATACAAAATCAAGGGCCGCAACATTTTCAGCTACCATCTGCTCAACCGGAACAAGCGCATTTACAGGCACCACAGTGGGGTCCTGTCTTCTGAGGTCCAGATCTCCATCCCCATCACAATCGAAAAGAGAATACGTGATACTTTCATTGGGGTCATTCGTATCTTCATCCGGATCACTGTTAAAAGCAGCACCTCTCGTATCCACTGAAAAACTTATGGAATTTGAGTCTGCACTTGTAATTGCCGCATCAGCTTCTCCGGTCGGATCGAACCCTGCCATCCTGAGTTCTCTAACGATTATGTATAATGAAGCCCGGATATTCTGCTGAACCTCGGATAATTCCTCCTGATTTGTACAGGATGTCTGCATTGATTTTTGCACCGACACCATGCCGGTAATTAAAAAGCTGCAAATAACCATCGCAATTAGAAGTTCAACCAACGTAAATCCGCAATTTCTCAATCTTTCTGTTTCCTGTTCTTTCATTGCTGCACCCATTATGAAGACTCCTTTTTTCATGATGGTTTCCCCTTTCAATTGATTTTCTGGCTCGTTCGTTGCCGGAATATTAATGGCAATACCATTAAAATCATGTGAGAATCAAACTGCTCAGGTTACCCTCTGAAAGAGGGATTCAAGTCGCCATACGATGGTCAGAAAAAGATTTTATCTGATTCCTATGCCTCCTGCCGCTGTAACAGACCCATTCCGTTTTTTCGTAATACGTGCTGTATCTCCCCCTTGCGGAATATTCGCCAGATGAATCGCCCCTGAAACCAATGCGCCATTTATATCAACCGGAAGACCGTTTGGTAGGAAACAAAGCGACGGACAGCCGGAGGGATTATCCTGAAAAGTGTCTGAAATGCCATCGTTGCTACACCCTGCTTGAAGCGTATCGAAACTGACACACTTATAATCCGACCACCGGGCCAGTGTAATGATGCTCTCTTCTTCATCAGGCTCATCGATGACACCATCTCCGTCATTGTCAACACCGTCAGAACCTGCGGTGCTATCATGTTCAAAATCTCCGTCCCTGTCCAAATATGCCACAAAATCATACACTTCTCCCCCTACAAGCTGGTTGAAAGTGATGGCACAGGCAGCATTGTTCTTGGTAGCGCACATCTTTGCTTTCTTGAATTTCGAACACATGTCACGCGTGGCATTATTGACTCTAGAACTGTCCGACCAGTTTTTTATGCCCGGAACTCCTATACCTATTAAAATAGCAGAAATTGCAAGCACAATCATCAGTTCAATAAGTGTAAATCCGGACTGCCCTTTTTCTTTAAATTCCCATGTCTCCATAATGACCCCCTCTAGCTTTTACACTCTCTGACCCGAATTTTTGCCAACCTGTTATTCGGTTTGAGAAAATCCGGGTCAGCGGTTCTTAATACGATTGTTGACAAACCTAGTGCCAGGACCATGCCAAATCAGGGTTACAGCGGTTATTGCCTTTTATTTGAATAGGTTATAGATGTTTTAAAAAGAAATGAGGGGGTAAAAACAGCAGGTTTTTTATGGTAGGAACATAATAAATTATTGAAAAACCATAACCCGGCGATTGTTCTCTGGCCCTTTCAAAGCGGGATCTTCGACGGTCCCTGATGACCAGGTCGTAAAGAATCCGGGTCCTGAGGGACCGGCTTTGAGTTATCCCTGGAAGGGTTGTATAGCTATCTTTTTGAGGGAGTGTTGGAGTAGTGGAGTACTGGAGTATTGTAAAAGCAATGAACAAAGAAATTCGGAATGTATTGTGATTTTGGAAGACACTGTTTTTTCCTGACCTCCTGCTGAGCAGTTCTGAATGCCTCTCCTTCCAATACTCCAGTGCTCCATCACTCCAGTAGTTCTCCAATTAAAGAACACGTTACGGCAGAGCCTTCTCTCTCTGACCCGGCCTGAGGACCAGGTTGTAAAAGCCGAACAAATTACATTACCGGGCGCGGTTCGCTTCCCAGATTTTATTTGAAATCACTTTTTTCAATTTTTCCAGTTGAACTTCCTGTGTCTCGTCCCATTGTTTTTTTATTCGCTGC
>JAFDJC010000303.1 GCA_019307665.1 Deltaproteobacteria bacterium
GAATTTTAAGGGGTTGCCATTTTTATCAAGCTTTCCTTCAGGGGTATTATGCTTATTCCGAAATTCTTTAATCTGGTCATTGCTGATGGGACGACTGGCAGATTTAACAAGCCTGGCGTCAATGGCTATGCCTTCATTGATGGTAAGGCCTTGGCTTTCAAATTGACGAAGGATTTCGGTATTGATTTGATCCATGGCTTTTTTTGAAAGTCTTTTTCTAAAGCGTGAAAAGGTCGAATGATCCGGAGAAGGTTTACTTAAAGGTAGCTGAAGGAATTCTTTGAAAGACCAACGGTCGTTAATTTGATTTTCCAATTCAGGGTCTGAATTTATATGGAACCATTTTTGGAGCAAGAGGACCATTTTTGGAGCAAGAGGCATTTAAAAAGCAATAGAGGAGGATAGGCGTCAGCGCCTTCGCCGGATAATCCCACAGTATAGTGGCTCATGAGAATATCTTCAACTAATAATGCATAATTAAAAGATCTTTTTTGTGGATTTTTAACGAAATATTATAGGTAGGGATGAGCAGAGTTTTGAAGGATGGTTTTGGCTTGGCTGCTAAAAATTTTATAGGTTATGCAAAGGTCTCTTCTTGAAATTGGCAAAAAAACCGCGTTTGATCATTACATGGCGAAACGGTTCGGATACAGGAAAAAACGTTTTGATGGTAGACTATGAAAAACTCATTATGGATTCTGAATTGGAAATGAAAAGGATAGCAGACTTTATTGGAATACCGTTCCATAGTTTTTTGCTGAAACTTTCAAAATTGGGAATAGAAGTTAGGGTGCCTACAAATCGGACAGGGGAGGAAAAGATCGTCAGCCGACATTCTCTGGAAAAATGGAAAAAGCGGACGCCAGATTCTGCCAGCACAATCCGGTCATAAGTAGTACCGAGTGATTCGTGTCCATCAACACTTTAGAAATCAATGAAAGCCGAGAAGAACATGAGCAAAAAACCAATTCTCCATATACTCATGGAAATAAAAGTTCGGGAGCTTGAAGGCAGGACTCTGCTGGCCTTGGAAGCAGCCAGTCGGGGTTTTCGTGTGTTCATAGGGAACAAGAAGCATATCAAAGAAGGGATCATGGAGGGTTTCCTTCCATCTGGAATATACTTCGACAAAAGCCTGACCAGGGGCAAGGAAGAACAACTTGGTATGATATTAAATAATGGTTGTCTTTTGGCTAGCCAGGACGAGGAAGGGGGGCTTCTGGACTCTTCCTACGACAGGTTTCTTTCCTTTAGAAGCACCCAAGAAACCGTATCCATGGCAACTTCCATTTTTTGCTGGGGCGATCATGACTATGAAGCATGGACAAGGAATTATCCAAACGCAGCCGAAAAGATACACAGCACGGGTTCTCCGCGTTTAGATTATTGGCGCCCTGATTTCCAGGGATATTTTCAGGAAGTTGTTGATGGAATAAAAAAAAGGTTTGGACAATTTATACTGGTTGCCTCAAATTTTGCACCAGCCAACAGCTATATGACGGTTGAGGAGCGCCTTGCGCAAGGAAAAAGAAACGGCAGCATACGCACAATGAAAGATCAGCGTGTCATGCTGAACAAAATTGAGGACAACAAGAAAATGTTCACGCATTTTGTTCGATTGATTGATTTTTTGGCTGAGAAACTTTCGGGTATCAATTTTGTGATCCGGCCGCACCCGGCGGAAAAAATTTCCGGGTGGGAGAACGCCGTAACAAATAGGGCCAACGTCCACGTTATTTTTGAGGGTGGAATAAGTCCCTGGGTCCGGGAGGCTTCAGCCATATTACATAATGGCTGCACCACAGGTATGGAAGCTTATGTGACCGGTGTACCGGCCATCGCCTATGTTCCATTTAAAAGTCCAATAAACAGGGAAATCCCCAACAAACTGAGCGTCAATCGCACCAGTAAAGAGGAGGTTTCTGATGTATTGTCTTGGATTGTCAAGGGCGAATCAGTGAATGAACACAGAACACCTGAAAATGACCAATTGATCAGGAACAGGCTGGCCAATGTCAATGGAGACACTGCGGCAAAAAGGATTGTTGATGTGCTTGAGACGCTGGATGTACCAAAAGCTCCGTCGATAAAAACCGGATTCTCCGAATGGATGTTTGGCAAGAAGATCGCTGTCCGACATTTTTTAGATAAGATGAAAGGCATAGAAACCAAATCTATGCGCAAATTTCCAGGCCTGAAATTGCAGGAAATAAAACAAATTCAAAATAATTTGGCCGCTGTTACGAATAAATATATGGAATGCGAAATAAAACATCTTTACGGTGATGTTTTTGTAGTGGAGAAAAACTGAGTAAACGGGCTTCAAAACTATGAATTGAGATTCAAAACTATGAATTGAGAGTTTAGTAGTATTGGAAAATAGATGCATGAACAAAAGAAAGCCGTATTCATAGGCGGACGATCTAGAAGCGGCACAACCCTGTTGGGCTCGTTGCTTGGTGGAGCAAAAGGATGCTTGACCACACCGGAATCTCAGTTTATAACAGAGACTGCTGTTAAAATGTCCAGGGGAGAAATAACTGAAACCTTCCAGGATATTCAGAAGTCTTTTTCAAATAATTTCCGGTTAAAACTATGGGGCATTGACGCGGAAATATCCACCGCTTCACTTTCGGTCAAAACAGACCCGCTTACTGATTTAACCTGGCAGTGCGTTAATCTCTATGCTTCAAAGATCGGACAAAAGCATTGGAGTACTTGGATTGACCATACACCCAAAAATATAATGCGCATCAATCTTCTCAGCGATATGTTCCCCGATTCCTGTTTTATTCATATTGTTCGGGATGGCCGAGGGGCTTTTTCATCTGTCCGGCCATTGGATTGGGGGCCAGTCGGGGTTATAGAGGGCGCTAAGTGGTGGGCAATGCGCGTGGGTTTTGGACTGGCTGCAGAACAGGCCTTCGGTCAACGGATTATAAGAGTCTATTTTGAAGATCTGGTTAATAACCCTGAGGATGAGCTGAAAAGGATCTGCGAATTTGCTGGTTTGGAATTCAGACGGTCAATGTTAGCCGGAAGCAGTTTTGAAGTGCCTGAATATACCAGAAAGCAGCACAATCTCATAGGTAAGCCCCCTGATAAGTCTGTATGCGATAGATGGAAAACCAATTTGACAACAAGGGAAGTTGAAATTTTTGAAAGTATTTCCGGTACACTGCTTGAATACTTAGGGTACGAACTTATGTATGGTATCAAATCCAGAGGGCCTATCAGATGGGAAGTGTACAATGAATTGCTTTTCTCAAGATTATTTAAAAAGTCTTTAAGCTCTTGGCGAAAATACTGGCGACGCAGGAAATATTAATATAACTTGAATCTACAATATTATAGCATACAGAAAATGAAAAATTCAGGATTTATTCAAAACTCGAAGCGAACAAGGTAAATGAGTATTACCGATGACTATATCTGCGTTATTCGATCTGCTGGAGAGAGAACAACAGAAGGCTGCAAAAAAATTGTCTCGCGGGAAACACCAATTCGGGACTTATATGTGATTGAAGAAGTGCCTTTTGAGGAGGCGATAAAAGAAAGCTTCCGCATTGGATTGAAACGAAACAAAAAATGGCTTGTTACATTGGACGCAGATGTTTTGCCTCGACCACAAGCCATTCAAGAAATGTTGTCACAGGCTAACAGAGGAAATCAAAAAATTATTGCCTTCACTGGCCTCATTTACGACAAGTTCCTCGCTACCTTTAAAACCGCCGGCAATCACGTTTATCGGACCGAAAATTTAAAGGCCGCTCTAAATTATATTCCTCACCCTGGCTCAACAGTTAGACCGGAAAGCAAAACCATCAAGAAAACAAAAGAATTAGGACTTAAAAGAACGACACTGAACATTGTTGTTGGACTTCATGATTTCGAACAATATTACAGTGACA
>JAFDJC010000304.1 GCA_019307665.1 Deltaproteobacteria bacterium
ATTGAACATCTCCGTACGGGTCCGGCGTTTCCAGTGCAGCTCCCACCACTTATGCTGTTTAAAATTCGCTCCTGTCTTGGTTGGCGGATAGGTGAATCCATCGGTAAATACATTTGGCGAAAACACACCGAGGCCACCGGGTTGAATGCCCCCCACATCAACGATATGATTCAGTCCGACGGTCCAGCTTACCAGTTCTCCTTTATAGAACACAGGCAGCCATGTATAGCAGTCCGCATTGTGGGGCGGGCCGTACATGGGGTCATTGCAGGAAAAGATATCGCCTTCATTAATTCCAGGATCATCCTCAAAATCCAGATTGGCAATATTCTTTATGACAAACGGCATACACTGGATATGTCCTGCCAGACCATAAGAGGCTGAGACAACATCCCCTTCTGCATTGGCCAGCATAAACAGGAGTTCACCCTGGACCATGGACATGGGATTTGCGGAAATCAGCTTTGCCGATTCTCTGCTATTAATACAGGAGGCAACCAGTCTCATCTGAAACCGCATAAATTTTACCGGATCATCTTCAACCAGTTCAAGCCGGTCCAACCCATACGCATGACCTGTTTCTTTGAAGAGCTGGTCCCTTTCATCTACAATCTCTTTCAATGTTTTGCTTTGATGACAAATGCCCATACTTCCTCCCCTATTTTTGATTAAAATTATTGCTATTTAGTGTCCATGGCCTGACAAGCCTATGATGAGATTTTAAACGCGCTAAACTGTTACCAGCATGAAAATTTTTAGCAATTTAACATCAGGAATGCAAGATGGGATTAATTAGGGGAATATATGGGGAAAATGCCCATATAAATAAAAGGGCTTTTTAAGCTTTAGAGTAAAGAATCCGGACCTTCCCCGCATGGCGGGATCTTCGACACGACCCGTATTCTTTATTCTCAGTCATGTTTTAATTTTAGTAGGCTAAAGGATCGTTTGGCTCAAAAAATCCTTCCCTCTACGGACAATTTTTCCAGCCAAAATAAAACAAACCCTGCTCCTGACGACCTATTCCAGGCTGGCGCTAATGGGTCCTGTCCAAAATAGCCTTTACATTTATCGAAAATTGGTGGATGCTTATGGGTAAACAAAAGGAGATATTAAAAAATGAAAAATGCAATGACCCTGATTCTTATAGCCAGTTTTTTACTTACTGTTAAAATTTCGGCTGCTGCACCCGAAGCGTCATTAATCATGCAGAAATCCGCGTCAGCATTAAATGCCGCTGTGAAGGGTACTCGGAAAATGGTTATTATTATAAAGGACGGAGATAAAATAACCAGTGAATGGACGGCTCGAAAAGTTACCAAGGATTTTGACGATGGAAAACGTGCTTTGATGGTTCTTCTTGAGCCTGAAAGCCTAAAGGGAAGCGCCTATCTATTCTGGCAACTTAAAAATAAACCAATCATGGAATGGATATACAGCCCTGCTGTCCGCAGGGTACGAAAATTGACGGCGATTATGGCGTATAACCCTTTTATGGGCACTGATTTCACTTGGGCTGACTTTGACATCAAGGACCCCGGCGGGGAGCATAAAATTCTTGAGGAAATTGTAACGGCAGACAAAAAGTTTTATAAAATAGAAACTATCCCTGCGGAAAACTGGTATTACTCTCGTATTGTAAGCCGGATTTCAATGGATAACTTTCTTCCTGTCCAGAGAGAATACTATGATAATACGGGCAAAATTTGGAAGGTTAAAACATTTGAAAAGGTTGTCGTCCTTAAAACTATACCAATGCCCCTTCTGATCCGTATGCAAAATAAGGTATACAACCAAAGTACAGAGCTTATTATCAGTGATGTTTGTTTTGACGCGCCCTATATTAAAAAAGAAATGTTTGACCCTAAAAAGCTGTCTGAGGCAGCATTTTCACCGGTTTGTTCAATACCGGAGCCGAGCAAAAAATAAAATAATATTATTGAAGAGACAACAGGTAGGTCCTGAGATTCACCTTTTTGTTTTTTATACCAACTTTTTTTCTAATATTGTCCCTGTGAAAATCGATTGTACTTGTGGCGAGATTCAGGAGACTCGCTATCTCTTTTGATGTTTTTCCCTGTTTTATTAGATTCGCCATCTGAATTTCGGTGGGGGTCAGTTTCAGGTGCTTGGGGGATAGTTTGCGCACAAAGGGTGACACAACATCGCTAAGATTGGATTCCATGATCTCCAGTAAGACCGTCTGTCTGTCATTCGGCTGACTTCCCTTTAATTTTTCCAGATAGGGCATAACCAATTCTCTTACGTTGACCAGCATCCTCTCTTCCAGTTCTGTCTTGTCTTCGTCCCTTTTTTTCAGCAAGACTTTGAGTGCTGTATTCGTTTCTTCAAGATTTGCGGTGCGATCGTTTACCAGTTCTTCAAGGTGATTCTGGTGCCTCCGCAACTCGTCTTCAGCGTGTTTGCGCTCTGTAATATCCGAGATAATCATGCCAAGATCGTTGCCGACTCTAAATGCCTTGATGTTTATGTAGCGGTCTTTTCCCATTGTCGCCGGGGTAATGACATTTTCCGCCACAAAGGGCTCTCCGGTATGCAGGACCTTCATCAGGGAATTATATATGCCAGTCTCTTTCAAATCCGGTACTGCGTCCAAAAGGTTGGAGCCTATGATGTTCCCCTTCGAGAGATAGCTCGGATATATATCTACGCCAACGCTATTTATTTCTACTACGTTAAGATCCGAGTCGTAAAGCGTGAAGCTGTCGGTTGCCGATTCCATGAAAAGCAGCCATTGTTCTTCCAGTCGTTTGCGCTCTGTAATATCCGTCGTAATAATGCCAATACCGGTGCCGACTTTAAAGGCCTTGAACTTTAAGTAGCGGTCTTCACCCATTGTTGTGGGGGCGATGACATTTTCTGCCAGAAGGGGCTCTCCGGTATCAAGGACCTTCATCAAGGCATCGTACATGCCTGTTTCTTTCAAATCCGGTACCGCGTCCAAAAGATTGGAGCCTTTGATGTTTTCCTTCGAGACATACCTCGGATACAAATCAACGCCAACCTTATTTATCTCCACCACGTTTAAATCTGAGTCAAAAAGAGCAAAGCTGTCGGTTGCCGATTCCATGAAAAGCAGCCATTGTTCTTCCAGTCGTTTGCGGCTGGATATGTCTTCATGGAGTATGATGGCGCCGATTATTTCATCGTTTTCCCGTAGAGGCACGGCATTGAGATTGTAATAAGCGGGAATATCACTGGTGATGGCATTGTAGGATACTTCCATCTTATCGATAGGCACGCCTTGGAGAAGTTCTCTGTACTTCTCTGAAAGGCCGGCTTCTACAACGCTTGGGTGTGTCAGGATATTTTTCTCAACATTGGCTTTGGCGGAAGCCTTTCCTTCACCGATGTGGCTCAAGTGATAAGGACTAATATCGATTATCTTACCTTCTTTGTCGACCAGGACGATTGATGCAGGGATGGAGTCAAAAACACTCCTGAAAATTCGTTCTGATTCTTTCAGGGCATTTTCGGAAAATTTCAGGGTCTGAACTTTTTCTTCCAGTTCATTGATTCTCTGTTCCAGCTCTAGATAGGTCGGTTTTTTTGCCATTTAAAATGCCTCGTTTCAGCTAGGGTCCATCCGGAAGTAAAGGTCCGGGTCGTGTCGAAGATCC
>JAFDJC010000097.1 GCA_019307665.1 Deltaproteobacteria bacterium
TGAAGTGATAGCTATATCAGCAAACTCCCTTTTCAATTATTGTAACAAACAAAGAATATGTATGGACTATTGGAAACCTTTGTCTCACCCGTATAAGCATTGATCAATGTTCTGCTATTGCCAGAGGCAAAGGATGAAAGATCACGCGGGCCATCAAGTTGTCCTCCCTCTCCCCAATGGAGAATTTGATATATCTTTCCTCCGTAAACAACAGCATAATGCGGAGCCTTAGTCGGATCATTCGGGGGAGGACCGGAATAAAACATGATGATATCACCATCTTCTAATAAAGATGCATTGTTTGGATCGTATGTATTAGGCACTGCACCCTCGTAAACTTTACTATAGCCGTTTTGATCGAGCAAATTTTTTATCTCTGCTTTTTCATCATCAATGCTTATTCCGCTTGGAGGAACACTGCCTGTAATTTCCGCGTAGGCGAGGTCCTGGCAGTATTCGAATCTTGTCGGGTTAGAGTTATATAGATCGCACAGATTCTGGACTGCAGGAACATTGCAGGCTGCGCCCAGCACTTGCCGCTGACCCGAAGTTGAGAGTGTTCCTGTACTCGTCGCACTAACTGAACCTTCTTTGTATACGCGAAACATGTAGTCAGCAGAACCGCTTCCCGTGTAATACCGGACGCCATAATTGTAAACTCCCGCCGGGGCACTACCTGCAGGCCAAAATGCTCGTTCCGGTCCGCCGCCGTCTCCTGAACCGGTTTCCCCCTGATCATCATAATCTATTGCTCCACCTTCGGCTGTTGGACCAAGGCTGGCGCCATCCCGAGATGTACTTAACATTGCATTTGTAGGATCAATGACCCACATATCAACATCCGGGCCTTCATCGGCCTCCAAATGTGACCATGTGAGCGTAAAAACCGGATTTCCTGTAGTGCCGTCATCCAAAATCGCTCCAGGATCCGTGCCCTCTCCCGGTCCTACATCAGGCTGTACAAGGACTTCATCATCGTCATCACCTCCACTATCAATACAACCGCCTGCTGTTGCAATGATTGAGATGGCAATGATGCTTATGAATACCCTGGACAAAAAGTGCCTACCAAACCCTCTGAACGATATCATTATTTATACCCCTTTCAATAAAGTTTATAGTCTGAACCATTGTATTTGGGTTGAGATTGTGAACTATGCTTTTAAGCATACAACAGGGTTATTTAAAACACAACATATTGATTTAGGCGAAGGCCGGACACGGAGTGACGGATTGGGACCTTTTACGAAACCATCATGGTTTACGGCGTTAAAATTTTCACAAACCATTCCACAGCATTTTCATAAAAATCAGCCTGATGAATTGGATCGCTCATTCTGTGGTCTCCATTTTTCTGTATAATCAAGCGCTTTGGATCTTTTGCCTTCCCATATATTTTACGGCTGTTTGAAACCGGTACTACCGTATCAGCATCTCCATGAAAGATCAGAACCCTTGAAACAGAAGGGAGTTTTTCAGTGATATCAAAGCTAAGGCACTTTTGATAGAATGATATCGGCAGTCCCTTAAGGTCGGTTGAGGCACTGGCTGAGGCATCAGCTGACTTAAGGATTGAGGCTCCGGTTACAGGCGCGGCAAGGGTAACAACCGCATCGACCTGGTATGTGCCGGCAACTGATAGTGCGGCAGCGCCTCCAAGGCTGCTTCCGAACAGACCGATCTTTTTGCCGATATCAGGTCTTTTTTGTATCCACTCTATGGCTCTGACAAGATCTTTGTATCTTGATTCAAGAGAAGTGACATTTACGAAATCACCTTCACTTTGCCCGCACCCCCTGTGATCAAATCTCAAATATGCCATGCCTCGTTGGTTGCATTCGTGGGCAAGACTGATCTGTTTTGGTGAATCACCTGCACTCAAAAGGCCGTGGGAGCCGATCACAATCGGTGGCAACGGGATATCCGGCAGATGGAGTGTTCCTGAAAGTTGAAATCCGTCTGATAAAAATGTTATATTTATTTCAGTTGCATGTTTCATGTTTACTGTTTTTAAAAATTGTTATACCTGACCTATTTGGCATGGCACTTTATCATAATAAGAGAGGATAATACAATTGGGAATTAAAAAACGGGATATATGCGAACTCAATATTTCAGATATGGCATTTGGGGGCAGGGGGGTCGCAAAAGTTGACGGATTTACCATATTTGTCGACCGTACCACACCACTGGACAGGGTAAGGGCAAGAATTTATAAAAAGAAAAAAAATTATGCCGAGGCCGGGGTAGTTGAACTGTTATCGCCATCACCCTTTCGTATCGATCCTCCATGCCGGTACAGCGGATACTGTGGCGGCTGTAAATGGCAGTTTCTGGACTACAATAAACAGCTTGAATACAAAAAGCGGCATGTTGCCGAATCTCTCGAACATATCGGGATGATGAAGGGCATATTGGTTCATGAAACAAAGCCTTCCAAAGAAATATTCGGCTATCGAAACAAAATGGAATTTTCCTGTTCCGACAGGCGATGGCTTCTTCCTGAGGAGATGGAAAAAGAAGATGTCGATACAGACTTTGCCCTTGGGCTTCATGTGCCCGGAACTTTTTATAAGGTTCTGGATACTAAGGCATGTCTGCTGCAGCCTGAAACCGGCAATCTTATTTTAAATGATGTTCGGACATACATGAAAAATTCCAAAGCCCCGGCCTATGGTCTTCGCAGTCATGAAGGGTTCTGGCGTTTTTTGATGTTGAGGCACTCCGTGGCTTATGACCAGTGGATGGTAAACATTATAACCGCATCAGAAGATCGTAATACGGTTCAGCCCCTTGCCGATTTTCTGGCAGAAAAGTATCCCGGCATTGTATCGATTGTGAACAATATTACATCAAGCAAGGCCGGCATTGCCATTGGTGAATATGAAATTTTGTTAAAAGGGGAGCCGGTCATTAAAGACAGAATCGGAAGTTTTGAGTTTGACATATCCGCCAATTCTTTTTTTCAGACCAATACCCGCCAGGCAGAACAGCTTTACACAAAAATAAAAGAATATGCAGAACTTTCAGGCAATGAAACAATAATAGATCTTTACAGTGGAACAGGCACAATACCGATCTGGCTTGCAGATTCTGCAAAGAGCGTGACAGGATTTGAGGTTGTGAAGACTGCTGTGACTGATGCCATGAAAAACTGCAAAAACAACGGAATAGACAATGTTAGTTTTGTGGAGGGGGATATTCGGGAATCTTTAAAGCAGATTACGGAAAAGCCGGACGTGATGATCATCGATCCGCCCAGGGCAGGTATGCACAAGGATGTTGTCAAACAGGTTCTTGCCATGGCGCCGGATAGAATCGTGTATGTATCGTGCAACCCTGCGACACTGGCAAGAGATCTTATTATGTTGAAAGAATATTATGAAGTGCCGGAAGTACAGCCTGTAGACATGTTCCCCCATACATTCCATATCGAAGCAGTTGCAAAGCTTAATAAACAGGCAAAACAATAGAATAGATACGATTTCAGCGGCTCTGGACTTTTTTTATATCCCAGTCCATAATCGCTTCAATAATGCCGGGAAAGAGCCGTTTCACTATATATGTCGCTTTTCCCATAAACCCTGGTATGATAATAAATCTTTTTTTTCCGATTCCTTTAATCATTACCTTTGCCACATAATCCGGTTGAAGAAGACCTCCGGTTTCTGAAACTGCTTTGGTTTCATCAGGTTTTGTTGCGTTTTCGGCTTCAAGCATTGGTGTGTCTGTGTCCGGAGGACATAGAACCGATACGAGAACACCAAATTTTTTGCATTCACTCCGCAAGGATTCGGAAAATCCCATGAGCCCGAACTTGGATGCAGAATAATCCGTAAATCCGAATACACCGACGAAGCCTGCAACGGATGAAACGTTGATGATATGTCCCCCGTTTTTTTTCATATACGGCAAAAGTGCGGCAATTGTGTTCCGGACGCCGAACAGATTGACTTTCAAGGTTTCTTCAAACTGTTCACAGGTGATATTTTCGAAATAATCTGGACGGGATCTTCCTGCGCTGTTGATCAGAACATCAGGCGCTCCGATTTTTTTTACTGCTTTTTCCATTACATTTACGGTCATCTCATTGTCGGACACATCAAGCGGCATAGATTCAATGAGGACATTGTCGTCTTTTTTAGCGCTTGTGATTTCCTTTACCGCTTTTTCAAGCATCGCCTGCTTTCTTGAAAAAATAATTGTGTTTGCCCCGAGCGCGGCAAATTGTTTTGCGGCTGAAAGTCCTATGCCGCTCGATCCTCCGGTTATAAACACATTCTTTTTATAGAGGTCAGTCATATCTGTTTTTTCTCCTTATTAGTTATTTGTAAGTGTTCACCGATTAGACGACCGATTCGTATCGCTTCTTCCCACACTTTTTCCTGATCCTCAACCCGTGAGTATCCGTAATCGGATGTTCTGGCATCGGGACCATATAGCATTTTCAATCCACTCATTTCACATTCATCTCCCTTGCCACAGCTAAGACAGGGAACATTTCCCTGAACAGTCAATTGTCCGATAAGATCCATGTGCTCATAATCTCTCAACTCAGCAGCCATTGATTGATTGACGTTATCCATTAGTTCAGGCAGCAAACAGGTCAGAATCGTTGCGCACAGTTTGCCTTTAAGCAAATTGTTTACATGTCTCAGTGACCAGAATCTTTCAAGAAGCGCTTTTGTGAAACCGTCAATCAGTCCATAAGGACTATATGCACCGATAATCAATGCTTTGGATTTTTTGATTTTTTCTGCAAGTTCCGGAAAGTCATCTGTAACTTTGCAAATATTGTCCGGAACACATTTTTTACAGGCATGGCAAGGTCTGACGTTAATATTGCTAAGTTTCACAAATTCAGATTCAAGTCCGGTTGCATCCAATACAGCTTTAACAAGTCGATCCGTGTTACTGTTTTTTACAGGGCTTCCGGAAATACCCAATATTTCAACACTCATTATGATTCTCCTTTTAACATATTAATATCATTTGATAATATGGTATACGAACTCAGTTTATCCCAAAGCCACATCGAGAATCATCATTACCGAAAAACCGGTCATGGTTGCCATTGTAACTAAGTCGATATTTGTATGATTTTTTTGAGCTTCCGGGATTAGTTCCTCCACCACCACAAAAATCATGGCCCCGGCCGCAAAGCAGAGAGCATATGGTAGAATATTTTGCATTTTCAGAACAAATAGCGCCCCGATAACCCCGGCAACCGGTTCCACTATACCGGAAGCTTGTCCCATAAAAAAACTTTTCCCACTGGTCATCCCTTCTCTTCTCAATGGCATTGACACGGCAGCACCTTCAGGGAAATTCTGAATTCCAATGCCGATTGCCAAAGCAACTGCTCCTCCAATTGTGGCAGAAGGCAGATTAGCTGCCACAGCTCCAAAAGCAACACCCACAGCTAACCCCTCAGGTATATTGTGAAGGGTTATAGCAAGCACCAGAAGAGTACTTCGTTGCCATGAAGTCTTTATTCCTTCACTTTTATCAATATTTAGGCTTGGATGAAGGTGTGGCAGGAACTTATCAGTCAGTCTCATAAAAATTCCGCCACTCATAAATCCAATGACTGCAGTAAGCCATGGTGTATGCCCCAACTGCTCCGCCATCTCTATGCCCGGTGAGAGAAGAGACCAGAAGCTTGCAGCAATCATTACGCCGGCAGCAAAGCCAAGCATTGAGTCCATAAGCTTCTGGTTTACAGCTTTTGTAAAAAAAACAAGTGCCGCCCCTGCGGTAGTTACGCCCCAGGTAAAAAGTGTGGCAATTAACGCCTGCGTAATGGGATTGAATTGCTGTAAAAAATCGATCATTTTTAGCCTCTTATAGCTTTACGCCCTGTATTACCCTGGGGATTTCGCCACCGAAAATAGCCATAATAGTCTCTACAGTATTAAAATCATTATACATATCTCCAAACGAGTCGATATTGAGGGAAAGTGGCGATAGAACGATGTCTAATATTTTATCGAATATTGCCTTCACTATTGGTTCCAATTGACACTGGTTATGGGGTTTCCTGCAATGGCATCCATGCATTTTTTATAAATTTATTTGTACTTTAAATACGTTAAGTGTGTCAACTGTAATATGCAGGGGGAAACAGCTTGTATATTTTGGTTTATATTTAAAAAATCAGCATAACTTCAAAGAGAGTCAAGAAACCATTTGCCGGTGTGACGGAACCAGGACTTTTTATGAGACTGTCATAATTTAATTATAAATAATTACCGCGAGACTTGATTCATCGAGCTGGAAAGAGTAAAATAAAAAGTTAGTATTTGTTTGCAAAGGAGGAAAATAAAAATGAAAAATACTGATTTTGATCTGGTGATTATAGGCGGCGGTCCTGCAGGCCTGACAGCAGGTCTTTATGCTGCACGTGCAAGAATGAATGCAGTAATGATAGAAAAAGTTGTCCCCGGTGGCCAGGTACTCACAACAGACTGGATTGAAAATTATCCCGGGTTTCCGGAAGGGCTTAGCGGAGGGGATCTTGTTGTAAAGCTGACGGAACAGGTTAAGCGATTTAATTTGAATATAGAAAATGGCAATGTTGTTTCTCTTGATTTTTCCGGTGACATAAAAAAGATAGAGCTTTCCGACAGAACAGTCACAACAAAGGCGGTAATAATCGCAACAGGCGCTTCTCCAAGAAAGCTGGGCGTACCCGGTGAAGAAAGATTTATTGGAAAGGGCGTTTCGTTCTGCGGAACTTGTGACGCGCCGTTTTTTAAGGATCGTGTGGTTGCCGCTGTAGGCGGAGGCGATACGGCAGTACAGGAGAGCTTATACCTTACAAAGTTTGCAAAAAAGGTTTATCTGATCCACCGGCGTGATGAACTGAGGGCAACAAAAATTCTTCAGGAACGAGCTTTTGCCAATGATAAAATTGAATTTGTATGGGACTCGGTGATAACAGATATTGAGGGCGGCCTTATGAGTGTGGAAAAGGTTGCGGTAAAGAATGTCAAAACAGATGAAACCAAAAAACTTGATGTGGACGGCTGCTTTGTCTGGGTGGGTATTAATCCTAATACCGCGTTTGTAAAGGGTGCTGTAAAGGTTGATGAATCAGGATTTATCATTACAGACGCAAGTATGGAAACCTCTGTACAGGGTGTTTTTGCGATCGGTGATGTGCGCAACACGCCCTTGAGACAGATTGTAACGGCAGCAGGTGACGGAGCCATTGCATCATTTTCGGCGGAACATTATATTGAAAATATCGGTTAACCACTGATCCAGTTTTTTAGGGTCGGAGGTTTTGGAAGCCTTGAAGAAACAGGCTTGCGGGTGCAGGTAGCATTTATCTCCAGGCCCCCCTGAATAATTGAAACAGGGCGGTCGAAGGAGACAACTACAATAACAATGTTTTTGTGTTCAGCTGTAAAGCGCAGGGCTGAATTAAATCTTGCTCCCCTTGACCGGTCTTCCCCTGAAATTGATTTTCCATCAAGTATACATGCAAATCCGTGAAGGTGCATGTCCGCACCGACGTGGAGTGCGCCGTCAAGTTTTGAAAATGACTTGGTAAGTTCCAGATAGTGTGTTTCCCTTAGATCGAGAGGAGCTTCAAGATGCTGACCTGATATTTTGATCGGTGTTTTATTGAGGTCGATAACTATCGTACACCCATATTTCTTGCCTTCTGCGCTATGAACAATTCCACAGACAGCCTTGAACAGTTTGTATATTTCCGATTCAGGTTCAATAGTTGAATCAAGAAGGATTTCTTCCAACTGAACAAGTTTGGCCTGGCGCGTGGATGAATGAAAACTGCCGTCATAAAAGCTGCATACCGGATCCTGGTTCAGCTTCAGAAAACCATGCCTGCCCCTGAAGTCAGCGACCACTCTGGCATCGGGCAAATCAACTCCACTGGTTATGCCGATGACTGTCCTGCCGTCTGACACAAGTTTCCGGTCTGAATATTCTACAGCCTGAAGAAGTTTTCGTGCATGTTTGAAGTTTTGGATATTGGGCCTTTCACCCGGCGGGAAGCTAGTCATAAAATTTAAATGATGAGCAGCGGATGGCTCGATAAAAACAAGCTCACCCCTTGGCCAGGCCCCTTCTTCTGTAGTTTTTGAGATGCCTAAAACAGCGTCCAGAATCGGATATATTCGAAGCTCAATATCCATTCCAATCCGGACGTTCAATTCATCTATAATGAAATCACGCACGGCATGTGTTGCGTATTCCCTGAGGACATATCCCGATGTGCCGGTATAATACTTATCTTCAGCCGCAATGTCCTTTGAAAGAAGCCAGGCTGCGTGTTCAAGCCATCGTTCAGTAGGCCCTGTGGAACATATGTCAGGGTGGTGCTCGGTAAACCACATTTGGTAGAACAGGGTGTCTGACTTGCCGCCAAAAGAGATCAGGCCTGCAAGTTGAAGGTTTTCCACAGGCGTGAGCCGTCCGAAGCCGCCGGTTGCTTTGCTGCCGTTATTCTCTGCCATCCAGTCGCTGGAGTCCAGATAAAGCTCTTTCAGTTTTGGTTCATGGCCTCTTAGAAGATTTTGAGGATCATGGACGTGTATAGATTCTTCCGGCCTTACGACGTAGATAATCGCAACCCTGCTCGCCCCCGAATAACGGGAAAGTCCTTCCTGTAAGCCTTCAAATATGTGAAATGCGCTTAATCTTCTGACAGCAGGATTTGTCATCTTATTGTTGCTCGATTATCAGTTTTAAAGTTTGAATCATCATGTATTAATTTCTTCTTTAAAAATATCAACTGCGAGATCGATATCTTCCGGTGAAAAAACAAAAAGACATTTTGCATCAGGTGATGGAACCGAACCATATACATAATTTATGTTAATGCCTGCTTTGCCGAATTTTTCCGCAACTTCTGCAAGAGTGCCCGGACGGTTTTCCAGTTCAATGGCGATAACCGGCATGATGTCAAAAACATATTCATTTTTAGAAAGAATATCTATGGCCTTGTCGGAATTGTCCACCAGAAGGCGTATCAACGCAAATTCACGCGAATCCATTTTGATTGAATTGTAGTTTGCAACTGATGCTATTCTTTTGATGGATTTTCCCCTGGCCTTGAACAACTCCTGAACATAACTGGACGCATCCTGTATTGTCAATGCGTCAATGTTTATCCCGGCTTCAAAGAAAAGAGAGGACAACTTCGCAAGTTCGCCCGGCTCGTTTTTTAAGAAAAGTGATATTTCAGTTCTAACCATTTTTCCCTCCCTTGCTTTCAGTTTAAACAATTCATGGGAATTGTTTATTGAAACAGATCATACCGAATCAGAGTAGAATATCGATATTACAATAACCGACCAGTATGACTAAATTTTATAGACAAAAGCAGACGGCGTGTCAAGGTGCCCTGAAAACAAGAAAGAATTCTCTTTAAATATATTGAAGTATATTATAATCAAAGAAGGAAACATTCAACCAATGGCTGGAAAACGCGTGCCCACTATGAGCAGGAATGGTATAACCTGAGAAAAGCGGCTTAACCCAGTGTCCACTTTTTTGGGGTAGGATCACTATTCTTCAGGCTGTTCGATGGGCAATAAAATGGTAAAGGTGGTGCCTTTGCCAACCGTACTATCCACTTTTATATCACCGCCATGGTCTTTTATAAAACCATAACAAACAGACAAGCCGAGCCCCACCCCTTTAACACTGTCCTTGGTGGTAAAAAAACTGTCAAAAATATGTTCAATGTTTTCTTTGCTGATGCCGATACCTGTATCAGAAATCAGGATCTTCACAAATTTGCTCTGATGAGATGTCGACACGTTCAGGATTCCGCCTTTCGGCATGGCGTCCCGGGCATTGGAAATCATGTTCAAAAACACCTGGCGCAGCTGGTTGGTTGATGCAATCACCTCATCAAGCCCTTCTAAAAAATCAGTTTTGATTTTGATATCGTTTTCCTGGAACTGCTTTGCATAAAGCAGCAGGATCTCGTCTAAAATCGTATTCAAATTAACCGGTTTCTTTATTTCCTGCTCGGGCCTGGAAAAAGATAACATTTTTTTCAGCATATCGGCCAGCCGAATGATCTCGGAAAGAGACATGTCCAGCAGCTTTCTACGTTTATTCTCCGGCGGAATTTCAGTTTTTAGCAATTCAAGCGTATTCATGATACCAAAGAGCGGATTGTTAAGCTCATGGGCAATCTGTGAG